>JAWWDH010000022.1:0-16809 GCA_033720015.1 Pseudomonas sp. | reverse complement strand
TCGGCAGTCGATGCGCTGTACGAAGCAGATCGCCTGGGTCAGAAGAACGGTAAGGGCTTCTACTCCTACGAGATGGACAAGCGCGGCAAGCAGAAGAAAGTTGCCGACCCGGCTGTTCTCGACGTGCTCAAGCCAATCGTCTTTGAGCAGCGTGAAGTCACCGACGAAGACATCATCAACTGGATGATGATCCCGCTGTGCATGGAAACTGTTCGTTGCCTGGAAGACGGCATTGTTGATACCGCTGCTGAAGCCGATATGGGCTTGGTCTACGGTATTGGCTTCCCGCCCTTCCGCGGTGGTGCGCTGCGTTACATCGATTCCATCGGTGTGGCTGAGTTCGTTGCCCTGGCCGACAAATATGCCGAGCTGGGCGCGCTGTACACCCCGACTGCCAAGCTTCGCGAAATGGCCGCTAACGGCCAGAAGTTTTTCGGTTAATCGCGGACAGACTAGAGCGAGAGTAAATTTATGAGCCTGAATCCTAGAGATGCAGTCATCGTCGACTTCGGTCGTACCCCGATGGGTCGTTCCAAGGGCGGCATGCATCGCAATACCCGTGCCGAGACCATGTCGGCCAACCTGATCAGCGGCCTGCTGACACGTAACACCAAGGTCGATCCGGCTGAAGTGGAAGACGTGATCTGGGGCTGCGTTAACCAGACCCTGGAGCAGGGCTGGAACATCGCGCGCATGGCGTCGTTGATGACCCAGATTCCGCACACTGCTGCTGGCCAGACTGTGAGCCGTCTGTGCGGCTCGTCCATGAGCGCTCTGCACACTGCTGTGCAGGCCATTCAGACCGGTAACGGCGATGTATTCGTTGTCGGTGGTGTGGAGCACATGGGCCACGTTGGCATGATGCACGGTGTTGATCCAAACCCGCACATGTCGCTGTACGCCGCCAAAGCTTCGGGCATGATGGGCCTGACGGCTGAAATGCTTGGCAAGATGCACGGCATCAGCCGCGAGCAGCAGGATGCGTTCGGTGAGCGTTCGCACCGTCTGGCCCACAAAGCCACGCTCGAAGGCAAGTTCAAGGATGAAATCATCCCGATGCAAGGCTACGACGAGAATGGCTTCCTGAAGGTTTTCGACTACGACGAAACCATTCGTCCGGAAACCACCCTGGAAAGCCTGGCGGCACTGAAGCCTGCGTTCAACCCGAAAGGTGGCACCGTGACTGCAGGCACGTCCTCGCAGATCACTGACGGCGCCTCCTGCATGATCGTGATGAGCGCCCAGCGTGCCCAGGATCTCGGCATTCAGCCGATGGCCGTGGTGCGCGCCATGGCGGTAGCGGGTGTTGACCCGGCGATCATGGGTTACGGTCCAGTACCGTCGACTCAGAAAGCCCTTAAGCGTGCTGGTTTGACTATCAATGACATCGACTTCTTCGAGCTCAACGAAGCCTTCGCCGCTCAGGCCCTGCCTGTGCTGAAGGACTTGAAAGTGCTCGATAAGATGGAAGAGAAGGTCAACCTGCACGGCGGCGCAATCGCTCTGGGTCACCCCTTCGGTTGTTCCGGTGCGCGTATCTCCGGTACCCTGCTCAACGTGATGAAGCAGAATGGTGGCACCTTCGGTGTGTCGACCATGTGCGTAGGTCTCGGCCAAGGCATCACCACCGTCTTCGAACGCATCTAAGTTTTAGTAGATGTAGAAGGTGGAAAACCGGGGCCAAGTGCCCCGGTTTTTGTTTTTAGCGGAAAAATCTTCAAGGAATTCATCCATGCAAGTACAGCCAGGCCTCTATCGTCACTACAAAGGCCCTGAATACCGGGTATTTGGTGTGGCCCAGCATTCCGAAACGGAACAGCAGATGGTGGTCTATCAAGCGCTGTACGGCGAGTTTGGCCTGTGGGTGAGGCCGTTGCAGATGTTCTGCGAGAGCGTCGAAGTGGACGGCGAGAACGTTCCACGCTTTGCTTTGATTCAGGCTGAAAGCACACTGTTCAATCGGCCTTGAGCTGACATCGGGCCATTGCTGCGCTTGACCTCGGCCGGACCGCCACTATATATAGCGGTGCCGCGCTAGCAGGCAGTACAGCGCCTCCCGCATTTATTTACCGAATTCAGGAATTTTCCAATCCATGGGCAAATCGCTGGTCATCGTGGAATCCCCGGCCAAGGCCAAGACCATCAACAAGTACTTGGGCAACGAGTACGTGGTGAAGTCGAGCATCGGCCACATCCGTGACCTACCCACCAGTGGCTCGGCAAGCGCCGCGAAAGAGCCCGTCAAGCGTGGTAAAGCCGCTGCCGGTGAAGTGCCGGCGCTGTCGCCCAAAGAGAAAGCCAAGCGTCAGTTGTTCACGCGCATGGGGATTGATCCCGAACACGGTTGGAAAGCCAAGTACGAGATCCTTCCCGGCAAAGAGAAGGTGGTCGAAGAATTGCGCCGTTTGGCCAAGGATGCTGACACCATCTATCTCGCAACCGACTTGGATCGCGAGGGGGAGGCCATTGCCTGGCACCTGCGCGAATCCATTGGTGGCGATGACAGCCGTTATAAGCGTGTGGTGTTTAACGAAATCACCAAGAAGGCGATCCAGGAGGCGTTTTCCAAGCCTGGCGAGTTGGACATCAACCGGGTCAACGCTCAGCAGGCGCGTCGTTTCCTTGATCGCGTGGTCGGCTACATGGTCTCGCCGCTGCTGTGGGCCAAGATCGCCCGCGGTCTGTCTGCCGGTCGTGTGCAGTCGGTAGCGGTGAAGCTGGTGGTCGAGCGTGAGAAAGAGATTCGCGCTTTCGTCCCCGAAGAGTACTGGGAAGTGCACGCTGACCTCGGTACCGCCAAAGGCGCCAATGTACGTTTTGAAGTGGCGCGCGAGAACGGCAGTGCCTTCAAGCCGCTGAATGAAGCCCAGGCCATGGCAGCCCTGGCGACGCTCAAGGCGTCCAGCTACAGCATCAGCAAGCGTGAAGACAAACCGACCAGCAGCAAGCCGTCGGCTCCCTTCATTACCTCCACCCTGCAACAGGCAGCCAGTAACCGCCTGGGCTTTGGGGTGAAGAAGACCATGATGATGGCTCAGCGTCTTTATGAGGCGGGTTACATCACTTATATGCGTACCGACTCGACCAACCTCTCGGCTGACGCTGTGAGCATGGTGCGCGACTTTATCGAAGGTGAGTTCGGTAAGAAGTACCTGCCCGCTAACCCAATTGCCTACAGCAGCAAAGAAGGCGCTCAGGAGGCGCACGAAGCGATTCGTCCTTCCGACGTCAACCTCAAGCCGACTCAACTGTCGGGCATGGAGCGCGACGCAGAGCGTCTGTATGAGTTGATCTGGCGTCAGTTCGTGGCCTGCCAAATGCCACCGGCTGAATACCTGTCGACCACGGTTACTGTTACGGCTGCACAGTTCGAGTTGCGCGCCAAGGGTCGTATCCTCAAATTTGATGGTTACACCCGTGCATTGCCGCAGCTGAGCAAACCGGGCGATGACGATGTCTTGCCGGAAATGAATCAAGGCGAAGTGCTCAAGCTGGTCAAGCTTGACCCCAGCCAACACTTCACCAAGCCACCGGCGCGCTACTCGGAAGCCAGCCTGGTTAAAGAGATGGAAAAGCGTGGTATTGGCCGCCCGTCAACCTACGCAGCGATCATCGGCACCATCCAGGATCGTGGTTATGTGGCCTTGCACAACCGCCGTTTCTACTCCGAAAAAATGGGCGACATCGTTACCGAGCGCCTGTCCGAGAGCTTCTCCAATCTGATGGATTACGGCTTTACCGCCGGCATGGAAGAAAATCTGGACGATGTGGCCCAGGGCGAGCGTGAATGGAAGCATGTGCTCGACGAGTTCTACGGTGATTTCAAGAAGAAGCTTGAAGTAGCAGGCGACAGCGATAGCGGTATGCGCGCCAACACGCCGACGCTGACTGATATCGCCTGCCGTGATTGTGCGCGACCGATGACCATTCGTACGGCTTCCACCGGTGTATTCCTCGGTTGTTCGGGTTACGCGCTGCCGCCAAAGGAGCGCTGTAAGGCGACCGTCAACCTGGTGCCAGGTGATGAAATCGCCGCGGACGACGAGGGTGAGTCGGAGTCCCGCGTGTTGCTCGGCAAGCATCGCTGCCCGATCTGTTCGACCGCCATGGATGCTTACCTGCTTGATGAAACCCGCAAGCTGCACATCTGCGGTAATAATCCGGATTGCGCGGGCTACGAAGTGGAGCAGGGCCAGTACCGGATCAAGGGCTATGAAGGTCCGAGCCTGGATTGCGACAAGTGTGGCAGCCAGATGCAGCTCAAGACCGGGCGCTTCGGCAAGTTCTTCGGTTGTACCAACAGCGAATGCAAGAACACTCGCAAGCTACTGAAAAGCGGTGAAGCCGCGCCACCGAAAATGGATCCGGTGAAAATGCCGGAGCTCAAGTGCGAGAAGGTCAACGACACCTACATCTTGCGTGATGGCGCATCGGGCTTGTTCCTGGCTGCTAGCCAGTTCCCGAAGAACCGTGAAACCCGCGCTCCGCTGGTATTGGAAATAATCCCTCATCGCGAGGATATCGATCCTAAGTATCACTTCCTCTGTGATGCGCCGAAGAAGGATCCTCAAGGTCGCGCTGCGGTGATTCGCTACAGCCGTAAGACCAAGGAGCAGTACGTGCAGACTGAGGTCGACGGTAAGCCGACGGGCTGGCGTGCGTTCTTTGATGGCGGTAAGTGGAAGGTCGAAGATAAGAGCAGCAGCTGATCTGGCTGAATGCGCGCCTGTTGCTAGGCGCGCGTATGCTTAAGTGAGCCGTTATCGAGGATGCTGCGATGGCCAATGAGCTCTATACCCGTACCAATCAGAAAATTTTCTATGCAGGCTTGGCGCTAGAGTCTTGGCGTAAGGCTGAGCAAGCGCAAAGCATGAACGCGCTGGCGTTGATCCAGGCTGAGCGTGAAGCGGCGCTGTTTCATCTTTATGGTGCTCTGTTGGGGCTGTGCCATGAGATTGCTGGCTATTATCGTTTGCCCGACAGTGCGGCTCCGCGTGCTGAAAGCTTTCTCTCCTCAAACGTTTTGGCTGCTGCGCCGAGTCAGGAATTGGGTGAGCTGGTTGAGCTGGCGCAGTCGCCGGATAGCTGGGTTGCTCAACTTATTAATGCCTATGCTGCGCTGTTTCAGCCACCGCAAGCAGGCAAGAAGAGTAAGGTTGAACCAACTACGCCACTGATCACTGCGGTCAGCCTGGATGAGGAGGTCGAGCCCCTAACGCATCAGGCTCTTGAGGCGTGGCGGCAGCATTTAAAGGGGCTGGCGCAGCGTTTTCGCGAAACCTTGAGCGAGTGGTAACACGCTGATTTGACCGCTGGGCTAGGGTCAGCCGGGGTCGGCTGTTACAATGTCGGCCTTACCTGGAGAGCTAACCAATGCCTACATCCTTCCTGGAAATTGTCGAACTGCCCGATGGGCGCATCGCTCTGCGCCGTGCAGAGGATGAAGAATCGTTGGTCGTGCTGGATTTTTCTGCCGATGCCAAAGCCTTTTTGCAGGGGCAACATGTTGAAGTGGCCAAAGCCATGCTCAATGTCGGTGTGCAAATGGCCGGACGCTTGGCTGAAAATAATTTTCAGCATGAAGAAGGGCCGCGAGTGCTGCACTGATTGCAGGGTGCCGTCTGGTTTTGATCTAAAGCGTTTTCTGGGACAGGTTGTTCTTGCATCAAGTTGCTAAGGGCTGATGCGCACATCTCTCGTGCGCTTTCTCTAGCCACTATCCCAAACTGATATTCAGGCTCTGCGCCTTGCCGTGCCGTGCGGCATGTTCGAGCTTTAGGCGCGCTTGCCGTTCCAGTGGGTGCAACCAACTCACGACGGTGTGGCTGCGGCCCAGCAGCAAGGCCTGTTGCGCTAGCTGCAGTGCAGTCTGTTCGCCGCGTGGATGCAGCAGTAGGATGCGTTCGCGATTCAGTCCGGCGTCGCGTAACCAGGCCTGGGTCAAGCTCGATGGCGGGGCAATTAGGGTCAGCCAGCGCTTATCGTGGTTGTCGCTGAGCTCACGCAGAATCGGCGCGAGTAGGTTCAAACAGTGCCCGGCTGCACCCCGTAACGACATTTCACTGAAAGCTTCTGCCTCATCCTGCCACGGCCGCTCACCATCATCGGCAAGCAGTGGGCTCACTGGCGATACCAAAAATGCATCGAACAGCGGCAGTTGAGTACGGTTAAGTGATTGCGGGAACTGCATAAATCCTCCACTAGCGGCGGATAACGCCGACGCTCAAGCCTTCAATAATCAAATCCTGTTCTTCCAGGTTCACTTCGATCGGCGCGAACTCCGGGTTTTCGGCAATCAGCCAGACCTTGTTACCTTCACGCTTGAAGCGTTTGACGGTGACTTCATCATCCAGGCGTGCCACTACCACCTGGCCATTACGCGCTTCGCGGGTGGTGTGCACAGCCAGCAGATCGCCATCGAAGATGCCAATGTCTTTCATGCTCATGCCGCGCACGCGCAGCAGATAGTCGGCCTTGGGGTGAAAAAATTCCGGGTTAATCCGGCACGACTCTTCAATATGTTGCTGCGCGAGGATCGGTGCACCTGCGGCGACCCTGCCGATTACCGGCAAGCCTGGTTCTTCCTCGGCATTGGGCTCGAAACCCGGGATGCGAATGCCACGGGAAGCGCCCGGAGTCATCTCGATGGCACCTTTACGGGCCAGGGCCTTGAGGTGTTCTTCCGCTGCGTTGGGTGACTTGAACCCCAGTTTCATGGCAATTTCCGCGCGGGTGGGCGGGTAGCCGTTGTCTTCAAGGCACTGCTTGATGAAAGCGAGAATTTCAGCTTGGCGCGGCGTCAGTTTTAGCATGATCGACTCTGTTCTTTTGTACAGTGACTGGGATTATATACAGTGATCAAGGGTTGGCAATCCTTACGTTTCGATCTGTACTCATTACTCCCGCGCATTTGCCAGCGTATTGCCTTGTTACTCGGGCTGTTCGCTTGACGTCTAGTAAGGGTTGCTATGTAGATTTGCTCTGCGATGTGTGACCAGTCGGCCACAAGATGGTTGGCCCGGCTTGACAAGGCGGGCAGCTGAAACGTATGTTTCAAACAAGTGTTTGTTCAGATGAAAAAAGTCATGGCCCAGTCGGAAACCGTTGAACGCATTCTCGATGCGGCAGAGCAGCTTTTTGCGGAGAAGGGTTTCGCAGAAACTTCTCTGCGTTTGATCACCAGCAAGGCCGGTGTGAACCTGGCTGCGGTGAACTACCACTTCGGTTCGAAAAAGGCTCTGATTCAGGCCGTGTTCTCGCGCTTCCTCGGGCCGTTCTGTGTCAGTTTGGAGCGTGAACTGGATCGTCGTCAGGCCAAGCCGGAGATCAAGGTTAACCTGGAAGAGTTGCTTGAACTGCTGGTCGAGCAGGCATTGGCAGTCAAGCCCCGAAGCGGTAACGACCTTTCAATCTTTATGCGCTTGCTCGGCTTGGCGTTCAGCCAAAGTCAGGGGCATTTGCGTAAGTACCTGGAAGAGGTCTACGGCAAGGTTTTCAGGCGTTACATGCAACTGGTGCATGAGGCGGCTCCGCGAATTCCTCCGTTAGAGTTGTTCTGGCGCGTGCATTTTATGCTGGGTGCTGCGGCGTTTAGCATGTCCGGGATCAAGGCCTTGCGCGCCATGTCTGAAACTGATTTCGGGGTCAGTACGTCGATTGAGCAGGTGATGCGCTTGATGGTGCCGTTCTTGGCTGCCGGGATGCGCTCTGAAACCGGCTTGACCGATGCTGCCCAAGCCAGCGCCCAACTTAAGCCGCGCAGCAAAACTCCGGTGATTGCCAGCAAAGTTTGACCACGGCGGGTGGGCTTGGTGGGTGTGATCCGCTAAGCTAGCCGCCCATGGCTGCTCTCGATTTCCTGCATATTTCCCTCGCCGATCAGTGCCTGTATGGCTTTGCCAATGGGCAGCTGCAACTGCGTTTGGCTGTTTCCACCGCGCTCAATGGCGCCGGTGAACGCAATGGCTCCGGTTGCACGCCACGTGGCCTGCACCAGGTGCGAGCAAAAATTGGTGATGGCTTGCCAGAAGCTGCCGTGCTGCGCGGGCGGCGCTGGACGGGCGAAGTTTGGTCGCCGCAGTTACATGCACAGTTCCCCGGGCGCGACTGGATCCTCACGCGCATTCTCTGGCTTAGCGGTTGTGAGCCGGGGCGCAATCGTTTGGGCGATGTCGATACCTTTCGCCGCTATATCTATATACACGGTACGCCGGACAGCGAGCCCATGGGCGTAGCGTTGTCGCATGGCTGTGTGCGCATGCGTAACAGTGATTTGTTGGCGCTGTTTGCGCGGGTGCCGGCCCATTGTGCCGTTCAGATTGGCGAGGCTGCCTGCCCCGTTTGGGCGGCAGCGCCTCTTATTTAAGGATCCGTTGTGAGTTCTCCCATGCAAGGTTCATTGATGCTCGATATTGCCGGCACCTGGTTGACGGCTGAGGATCGACAGCTTCTGCGTCAGCCGCAGGTCGCTGGGTTGATTCTGTTTGCCCGCAATATTGAGGAACCGCGCCAGGTGCGCGAGCTGTCCGCAGCGATTCGTGCGCTACGTCCGGATTTACTGCTGGCGGTGGATCAGGAGGGCGGTCGCGTGCAACGCCTGCGTCAGGGCTTTGTGCGCTTGCCGGCCATGCGCGCGCTGGCTGATAACGCCAATGCCGAGCACTTAGCCGAGCAGTGTGGCTGGGTTATGGCCACTGAAGTGCTGGCAGCTGGTTTGGACCTGAGCTTTGCCCCGGTACTGGATCTGGATCACCAGCGTAGCGCGGTGGTTGGCAGTCGTTCTTTTGAAGGCGATGCGCAGCGAGCGACGCTGCTGGCCGGTGCTTTTATTCGTGGGATGAACGCGGCCGGCATGGCTGCGTGCGGTAAGCATTTCCCTGGGCACGGCTGGGCCGAGGCTGATTCTCATGTGGCCATTCCGGTAGACGAGCGCAGCCTGGACGAAATACGCGCCAAGGACCTGCTGCCATTCCGTCAGTTGAGTCAGCAGTTGGCGGCGGTGATGCCTGCGCATGTCATCTATCCGCATGTAGATGCCAGCCCGGCTGGATTTTCCCGGCGCTGGCTGCAGGGCATCTTGCGTGGCGAGCTAGGGTTTAATGGCGTGATTTTCAGTGACGACCTGTCTATGGCGGGCGCTCATGTGGTCGGCGACGCGGCCTGCCGTATCGAGGCGGCGCTGGCTGCGGGTTGTGATATGGGCTTGGTGTGTAATGACCGAGCCGCGGCAGAACTCGCCCTGTGTGCTTTGCAGCGGCTCAAGGTAGCGCCGCCGCAAGGCTTGGTGCGTATGCGCCGACAAGCTTTCCCCGGGGTTGAGTACCGGCAAAACCCGCGTTGGTTGGCCGCCCTTGGCAGCCTGCGCGACGCGCAATTGATCGATTGAGGAATAGTGGATGACGGTTTACGCAATTATCGGTGGTACTGGCCTGACCAAACTGGACGGGTTGACCATCAAAGCCGCACTGCATATCGATACGCCTTATGGTGCGCCTTCTGCTGCGGTGCTCAAAGGCGACTACGCCGGCCGTGAAGTGCTGTTCCTGGCGCGCCACGGACACCCGCATCGTATCCCGCCGCATCAGGTTAATTACCGCGCCAATCTGTGGGCGCTGCGTGAGGCGGGGGCCAAGGGGATTATTGCGGTGAATGCGGTGGGCGGTATTCATTCCGCCATGGGTACTGGGCACTTTTGCCTGCCGCATCAAATCATCGACTACACCTACGGGCGTGAGCACACCTATTTCGAGGGTGAGCTAGAGCATGTCACTCATGTGGATTTCAGCCACCCCTATGATGCTGGGCTGCGCAGCAAGCTGAGCAGTGCGCTGACCGCCGAGGGCTGTGCGTTCAGCAGCCATGGTATTTATGGCTGCACTCAAGGGCCGCGCCTGGAAACCGTTGCTGAAATCGCCCGGATGGAGCGCGATGGCTGCGATATCGTCGGTATGACCGGCATGCCAGAAGCCGTATTGGCGCGTGAGTTGGCATTGCCTTATGCCTGTTTGGCGCTGGTCGTGAACCCGGCTGCTGGCAAGTCCCGCGCCTTGATCACCATGGCGGAAATTGAGCGTGCGCTGGACGATGGGATGGATACGGTTAAGGCCGTATTGGCGCGAGTGTTAAGCAGTTGAGTCAGTTTTGACGCAATCAAAAAGGGCCGCTCGATGCGTAATGCCAGTCAGTTAAGCTGACTGGCATTTTTTTATTTCTTGCGGCCAAAGGTCAAGCGATTGGGCTTAACTGGCCGGCATTAGGCGCTGCCCGGCTTTTTGTGCGCTCTATTATGGCACCAGAGGCAGTTCACGCTTGTGGCGGCTGTTGTCGTAGGTGCGCACGATAATGTTGTAGGCTTCTTCACGCACTGACAGGCCGTGGAGGAAGGCGTCGATCTCGGTATAGCTGACGCCATGTGCTTCCTCGTCAGGTTTGCCGGGGCGCAGATCCTCCAAGTCCGCAGTCGGCACCTTGAATACCAGGTTTTCCGGTGCGCCCAGGTGCTTCGCGATGGCGCGTACCTGACCTTTGACCAGTCCGGACAGGGGCGCAAGGTCGCAAGCACCGTCACCAAACTTGGTGAAGAAGCCCATCACCGCTTCGGCGGCGTGGTCGGTGCCGATCACCAGGCCGTTGTTGGCGTTGGCGATGGTGAATTGAGCGACCATGCGAATCCGTGCTTTGACATTGCCCATGACAAAGTCTCGGCGAGTCTCGCTGAGGTTCTGCAGATGGCTGACCTGCTCGCCGAGGCCCAGCACGCTGCCTTCTATGTTCACGGTGTCTTCTTCGTCGGCGCGGATGAATTGCAGGGAGGCCTGGGCATCATCCTCGTCGTACTGGGTACCGTGAGGCAGGCGTACGGCGATAAAACGGTAATCTGGGTCGCCGCTTTCTTCCCGTAATTCCTCAACCGATAGCTGCGCCAGGCGGCCGGCAGTCAACGAGTCGACGCCGCCGCTGATGCCCAGCACCAATACCTTTAGCCCAGAATTTTTCAGGCAGTTTTTGATAAAGCTTTTGCGCCGGTTGATCTGCGCGATTAGTGCCGCTTCGTCGGCGAAGGGGGGCACCACGTCGAGCGCTGCGGCAATTTCGGCTTGGCGGTTGCTCATTTCAAAGTCCTCAGAGAGCAAAACAGATGGCTTGTGCGGTTGCGCGGCGGAAATACCGGCTGTATGGCATCAAGCGTTGGCACAGGCCGCAAAGCTTACGTTGAACCAGCGGTAAAGTGCACGCTAGAGCTGCATGCAGAGCTTATTGAGATGTTAAATCGCAGGCAAAAGAAAGGGCGCTAGAAGCGCCCTAAAACGATGATGCGTGGAGTAAGTCCACATTTCAGAGCAGCAGTTGCTGGATTGGTTCAGCGATTGCCGACGAACGGTCAATTAGTCACGTCCCTCTTTATTTCGCCGGCATCAGCAGCAGGCGCTGGTTGCCGTACACCTTATCGAGGTTCTGCGGCTGTAAAGGGAAGCTCATATAACCGCCCTTGAGCCAGGCATCGATACCGTCGGCGTAGTGTTTGCTGGCTGGGTTGCCGGACTGGCCTGAGCTGTTGAGGCCAATCAGCGGCTCCTCGCGGCCGAAGTCGACGACGATACGCATGGCGGGAATCAGCCAGGTGTCGAAGTTCTCGCCCCAGTTGTAAGCCGCCACGTTCAGCGTGCTGTGATCGCCGCCTGCCGGGTAGGGGCCGCGATCCAGATAGCCCTTGATGGCGTTGATGCTGCTGCGCTGGCTAGCACTCATGTACGGCGCCAGTTGGCTGGTCTCGGTGGTCCAGTTATAGGTGTGCAGCTTGCCCCACTGCCAGGCGCTGCGCTCATTGCCCAGCTTGCTTTCCAGTAATGTAACTGCACCTGCCAGGCTGCGCGCCAGAATGGCCGGTTTGTCTTCTTGCTGCGCGGTGCGGCGGTCATTCCAGAACGGGCTGTCTTCGCGGCCCAGCAAGTGATCAGCCTGGGCCGAGTAGGAGCTGTTGGCGGTTTCAACCAGGGCTTTCCAGGCTGGCGTAGTGTCCGGGCCTAGCTCGTCGAGGAAGGTTTCCCGTGCGCTCTGGTAGAGGAAGGCGCTGTACAGCGCAGCATCTGCCGAGGTGGCGAGCATCTTGCCGTCGAACTTCATCAGCCTGTTATGCGCTTCGCGGGCTTTACTGCGGTCTGCGGGCGGCAGGTCGTCAATGGCGGCTTTCAGGCTCTCGGCCATGCCGGGGGCGCTGAACATGCTCTGCAGTTTGGCGACAAAGAGCGAGGTCTGATCGTATTGCATGGCGATCGTGCTCTGGCTGTCATGTTTGCCTGTTGCAGCCAGAGCGGCAATGCGTTCGGCGCGTTCAGGGTAGAACCAGGAGTTGGACAACTGCATGCCATAGCCACGCGGTACCGTGCGCTGATTGGCGGTGCCCAGCCAACCTTGCGCGGGGTCCTGGTCGTAGGGATGCAACATGGGGTCGGCGAAACCATCCCATTCGTACTGGCTGTTCCAGCCGGGAGAGGGCATCAGGCCTAAGCCCTCGCGGCGATTGGGGAAGCGCCCGGTAACCTGCCAGCCGATATGTTGGGCATCGGCAAACACCATATTCAGCGGCATGGCGCGGATTTCACGGGTGGCCTCAAAGGCCTGCTCGACCGACTGCGCGCGCGACAGGTCGAAGAAGGCGTCGAGGGTCTGATCCGCTTCGAATTGGCTGGTTTTCAGTGCCAGGCCATAGCCGCTGCTCAGTTGCATGGGCTGCAGCATGTGTTTGCGCTCACCCAGTACCGAGTTCAGCAGCGGGCCGTGGCGGGTTTCGAAAATGCTCTCGCGGATTGGTCGTTGCCCCTTGATGAAGAAGGTCTCCTGGCGCTCTTGTGCGGGCAGCCATTTGCCGTCGGCCAGGTAGTGCAGGCGGCCATTCTGGCGTCTGACCTGCTCAAGGAATAGGTCCTGGTTGTCGCCCATGACCATGGTCATGCCCCAGCCTATCTTACCGTTGAAACCGGCCACCACGGCGGGCACGCCGGCAATTGATACACCCGCAGCCTGGTATTTGGGCGAGCGGATTTGCACGAAATTCCACACCGACGGCATCGACAGTGGCAGGTGGGTGTCGTTGGCCAGCAGGCTTTTGCCGCTGCGCGTGCGTTGTGGGGTGAAGGCCCAGTTGTTGGACGCCGCAACGCCGAGCATATGTGCATCGGCAAATTGGCTGACAGCCGAACTGATCTCGCTCAAGCCGGCCAGTTGGCCATTGAGGTTGAGCCCCTTGAGCTTGGCGGCTTCCTCAAGTGGCAAGGGTTCGTCGGGGTAGGTCGGTAATAGCCAGGCGAGTTGCTCGCTGCCGACTTTTTGCGCGAGTACCAGTGCGGCGATTTCTTCCTGCAGGTTCACCGATAGGCCGAAATTCAGCAGGCAGAACACTAACGCCGAGTCTTCGGCTTTCCAGTACGCCGGGCGGTAGCCGGATTCGGCCAGGTCCATCGGAAGCTTGTCGCGGTAGCGGAACAGGTAGGCGTTAACCCCGCGTGCGTAGACCTCGAAGAAGCGTTTGATCCGCGGCGAGGCGCCGTTATAGAGCACCTCGGCGCTTTTCTTTAGGTTGACCGCGCGCATGAAACGGTCAATTTCCAATACACCCGGGCCGGCCATTTCAGCCAAGCGGCCTTCGGCCAGCAAACGCAGGCCAACCATCTGGCTGAGGCGGTCGCTGGCATGTACATAGCCCAGGGCGAACAGGGCGTCATGGAAGGTAGTGGTTTCGATCAGTGGCATACCCAGTGGGTTGCGGCGGATCACCACGCTTTGGGCCAGGCCTTTGACCTGGACGATCCCTTGGTCCGGAGGCACGCTGTCGCTGTAGCGGCTGTGCAGGAGTGACTGGCAGCCACTCAGCGCTACAACTGCCGTCAGTACGGCGGCAAGGCTGAGGTGGGCCATGGGGCGTAACGCGCACGCTAACATGCAGCAAGCTCCTTGCGGCTGAAAAACGATCGGGTTGGTTCTGCGCCTTCCGGACAGTGCGGTGGCGTATCGGTGCGGACGTACTACGTTAGCCAGCGGCCATGCACCTGACAAGGCGCATGGCCGGTGAAGTCAGGCGCTTTGCCGGATTGGCGGCAGGGCCTCATCGAGTAGCCAGCGGGCGGCAGCACGGGCGGCCGCCTTGTGCTGCAACTCCAGCTCACTGAAGTGCTGCTCATGCTGGCGGCGCACGTTTTTCTCCAAAGCCTTCCACTCGGCGTGGGTGGGCACTTGGGCGGTTGCCGCAAACAACTGGTGAAAAACCTCACAGCGCTGATTCTGACTGAGGCTGCTGTCGTAGTTATCCAGCAGCACCTTGATCCGAATCGCACCCTCGATCAGCGGCAGCTGGCCATCAAGCAAGCTGCTGGCGAGAATGTGTAAGTCACCGGCGATGCGCTCGCGTTGCGTATTGAGCGCTTCGGCCTGTGCTTTTTCCTTGCTCCATACGCGACGCCATAGCAGCAGGGCGTAAAGCGCCAGTGCGGCAATCAGCACGGCACCGGCGCTCAGTGCGAGCAGGGTGAGGTCATTCATGACAGGCCTATGCGCCGTGGCATTTTTTGAATTTCTTCTGGCTGCCGCAAGGGCAGGGGTCGTTGCGGCCAACGTCTTTCAGGGCATTGCGCACAGGCTCTTGATGGCCGTGATTACAATCTGGCCCATGTACGTGGCCATGATCATGGCTGTGGTCGTGGCTATGAGCGTGGTCGTGGTTGCAGTCAGGGCCGTGAACGTGATCTTGCTGGGTCATGCGAGTTACTCCTGGAGGTAATCACCGGGAATTATCTCGCCATTGCGCGACATGTGCACGCTCCGTCCGAACAACCAGCCGGTTTTGACCGCACCTTGCAAACGATAGGGTATGGGGTCTTCAGGCTTTTCCAGGGCTTTGACGATTTGCCGCAGGTGTCGCCAGAGGTTGGTGCGCACCGGAACGTTGAAGCTGTAATGGCCATGAGCAGGCACGCTGAAGGAGGCGTTCGATTCACCTTCGGCGAGTTTTACCTGATTCAAATGCACCACGTAGTCCAGCCCGCGCACCGGCAGGCTGAAATTATTGGGGTTGTCGATGCGAAAGCGCAGCATGAAGTGCTGCTCCAGCAGTTTAGCCTTGACCACGTCGACGTTGACCAAGCGGACTTCAGGGTCTTTAAAGTCGCCTGATGACCAAGAGGAGCAACCGCTGAGACCAGTAAAAAGGCCAAAAAATAGCAATAGGCTGAGTGTTCTTATCGTTTGCGCCTGAGAAAACATTGCATACTCCGAATGACGCATCAGTGTAACAAGCAAGCGCTTGGCTGCCACCTGTTGTGGCGGTAAAAAAACCTGCGCCATACTGAACAGCGAATAGGACAGGAGTATGACCATGGCTCGCTACGAAATTGCCTTCAGTGCGCAATTGGTTTCGGGGGCTCAGCTGGAGTTGGTGAAAGCCAACCTGGCCAAGCTGTTTCAGGCCGATGAGCAGCGCTTGGCGTTGCTGTTTTCCGGGCGGCGCATCGTAATCAAGAGCAACTTGGATGCGGCTGGGGCGGAGAAGTATCGTTCGACGCTAGAGCGCGCTGGTGCCGTGGTTGAAGTGACCTGTATTGACGATGAAATCGAAGAGATAGAGTTGGCCGCCCCGCCCGCAGCAGCTCCGCTTTCAGCCCCTGTCACTGTATCGGATGCTCGGCCTGCTCAGGTCGTGGCCGCCAGCACGCCTGCAGGGCGCTTGCAGGTAACCCCGCGTGATGAGTACATGGCCGCGTTTGCTGATGTGGATGCCCCGGATTTTGGCATCGCGCCGCTGGGTGATGATGTGCAGGATGATAAGCCGCAGGCTGCAGCTCCGGAGCTGGATCTGTCGCAGTTCAGCCTGGCACCACCTGGCAGCGACATGGGGGAGGCGAAAAAGGCCCCGGCCGGGCCACCGCCTGACATCTCGCATCTGAAATTGCAGGATTAGCCTGTGCGGCGCAGGGCGCAGCAGTTCGTTGTTCTCTGCGTGAGTGAACCGCTCAGCGCTATCAAAAATAGCTTGCACAGCATTTTTTGAACTTCAGCCCGCTGCTGCAAGGGCATGGGTCATTGCGGCCGAGCCTGATTTCAACAGTGGGATCAATGAAGTACCAGTCGCCGTTATTACGCACGAATGCCGAGCGCTCGCGATGGCTGTGCTCGCCGCCGTCGTCACGCCAGTGTGCGGTAAAGGTGACGTAAGCGTGCTGGGGCTCGCCCTCGATCAGTTGGGCCTCATGTACTTCAAGCCCAAGCCAGGTACTGCGCAAACGCCAGGTTTGGATGGCATCTTGGTCGAGGCCGGCTTGCTGGGCCCGCAGTGTACTGCGCACTAGGTAGTCGACCAGCCCTAGGGCGTAGGCACTGTAACGTGAGCGCATCAAGGCTTCGGCACTGGGTGGCGGAGTGCCTGCATGATAGCGGCCGCAGCAGAGTGTTAGCAGTTGGCCGCTGCCGCAGGGGCAGGTAGTGCTGTTCATTGATTTACCACCAGTACTTGCCGAAATTTTCAGGGTTGGCCCAGAACTTGGCATTTAGCCAGTCAGGTACTTGCTTGTAATCGAGCAGGTCATAAGTGAACAAGTTGAGTGTCTGCTGATCGCGCTGAAAGCTCTCACTGGCCTGCAAGGCCAGAGCGAAAAACTCGGTTTCTTGCCAATCACAGGCTTGCAGGTCGACCAGCACGGCCATGCGACTGGCATTCAGGTTGCGAATACTGCCGAGTAATTCCAGCCCTGCACGTTTCGGCAGATGCTCAAGGCAATCGACAATCAGCGCCAGATCGAAACGTTGTGCGGCTACTTCGGT
>JAWWDH010000021.1:0-16831 GCA_033720015.1 Pseudomonas sp. | reverse complement strand
GTCTTCGCCACTTGGTGCTGCCAATAATGCTGGGTTGGCCCGCGCATGACCAGCAATGATCCATGCGCCAAAGGCAGCGAATGCTCGATACGACTTTGCCCCTTGCGACGCAAATCGAAACGCCGGGTGCCGCCCAGGTTAAGCGAGGCAATCAGCGGATTAGCGCCCAACTCCGTTTCATCATCACTGTGCCAGCCCATGGAGTCCTGACCATCACGGTAATAGTTGAGCAACACACCATTCAGTGGCTGCCCCACAGCGGCGACCACCTGTGCGCGAATCTGCGCAAGCAAGGGCGTCCAGGGCAGCGGCTGATGGCTCAAGCCAGAGTAGCGATAAGCGGCCTGCACATCGCCATACCAAGCCACCAGCCTTGGCACCGGCAGTTGCCGACCGTAAATCTGCACATGCGGCTGCTGCCAGGGGGTTTGCGCTATTAACTCGGTTAGCCAGCGGTCGGCGACCGCTACATCTAACCACTGCGCATGCAACTCAAGTTCGGCGTTGGGCAACTGCAGTGGGTTGTCGTCAAATAGATCCACAGGGTAAAGCTCGCAGGATGGTGTGAATAAGTGTGCACACCTCAGACTTCTACATCCACCCACAGCCCCTGACGCGGTAGCTCCTCGAACGCATCTTCGTCGGCTGCGTCCACCTCACCTTCGGCCAATTCTTCGGGCGTGTAGCCGTGTCGACGCTGGCGCCGGCGCTGCTCTTCGCGCAGCAGCGCCTCGGCCTCCTGCGGGTGCCGTTTGTCCACACTGACGGCGCTTTCCTTGGCGCTTTCGGCAGCTGCCGTCACCGGCGGAATTTCCGGGCGTGGTTTGACCACATCGTTCTGCACGGTCACGGGGGCCAGGCTGTGGGGGATTGGTGGCAGCATTTTTCAGCCCTCCTTTGGTCAGACTGTCGGCCGGCGAGGCCGCGACTTGAGCGCCAGCTCGCTACACTTTTGATCAACCAATCCACACAAAGTGCCCGACGTGCAGCATTGCGCCTTTGGTCAGGGCTCGACGCTGCGTTAACATAGTCGGCTTTTTCACGCGGGAGACAAGCATGGCGCAGTATGAACCGGGGCAACGCTGGATCAGTGACAGCGAAGCGGAGCTGGGTTTGGGAACCGTTCTAATGCAGGACGGACGCATGCTCACCGTGCTCTACCCGGCCACCGGCGAAACCCGCCAGTACGCCATGCGCAGCGCGCCGTTGACCCGTGTACGCTTTTCACCGGGCGATGAAATCACCCACTTCGAGGGCTGGAAACTGACCGTACAGGAAGTCGACGATGTTGACGGCCTGCTGGTTTATCACGGCCTTAATGCGCAGCACGAAAGTGTCACCCTGCCGGAAACCCAGCTGTCGAACTTTATCCAGTTCCGCCTGGCCAGTGACCGCCTGTTCGCCGGGCAGATCGACCCGTTGCCGTGGTTTGCCCTGCGCTACCACACCCTGGATTACACCAGCCGCCAATTGCAGTCCAGCCTCTGGGGCCTGGGCGGGGTGCGTGCGCAACCGATTGCCCACCAGCTGCACATTGCCCGCGAAGTGGCCGACCGGATCGCCCCGCGGGTACTCCTGGCGGATGAAGTAGGCCTGGGTAAAACCATCGAAGCCGGCTTGGTGATTCATCGTCAGCTGCTCTCCGGGCGCGCCAACCGCGTGCTGATCCTGGTGCCGGAAAACCTCCAGCACCAGTGGCTGGTGGAGATGCGCCGGCGCTTCAACCTGGATGTTGCGCTGTTCGACGAAGAGCGCTTTATCGAAAGCGATGCCAGCAACCCGTTCGAAGACTGCCAGCTGGCGCTGGTCGCGCTGGAGTGGCTGTGTGAGGACGAAAACGCCCAGGACGCGCTGTTCGCCGCCGGCTGGGACCTGCTGGTGGTCGACGAAGCGCACCACCTGGTCTGGCACCCGGAACACGCCAGCGCCGAGTACGCTCTGGTCGAACAGCTCGCCGAAATAATCCCCGGCGTGCTGCTGCTCACCGCCACCCCCGAGCAACTCGGTCAGGACAGCCACTTTGCGCGCCTGCGCCTGCTCGACCCGAACCGTTTTCACGACCTTGAAGCCTTCCGCGCCGAGAGCGAGCACTACAAACCGATTGCCGAAGCCGTACAGGAACTGCTGGACAAAGGCAGCCTGTCCGACGCGGCGCACAAGACCATCCACGACTTCCTCGGTGACGGCGGTGAAGAGCTGCTCAGCTCGGTAAACGCTGGCGACAGCGACGCTTCGGCGCGCCTGGTGCGTGAACTGCTCGACCGTCACGGCACCGGCCGCCTACTGTTTCGTAACACTCGTGCCGCCGTGCAGGGTTTCCCGGACCGCGAGCTGCACCCCTACCCGCTGGCCAGCCCCGACGAATACATGGAGCTGCCGATCGGCGAGCACGCAGATCTGTACCCAGAGGTCAGCTATCAAGCACAGACCGATGCCGATGAAGACCAGCGCTGGTGGAAGTTCGACCCGCGCGTCGAATGGTTGATCGACACCCTGAAGATGCTGAAGAAGTTCAAGGTGCTGGTGATCTGCGCCCATGCCGAAACCGCCATGGACCTGGAAGACGCCCTGCGCGTGCGCAAAGGCATTCCCGCCACCGTATTCCACGAAGGCATGAGCATCCTTGAGCGTGACCGCGCCGCGGCCTACTTCGCCGATGAAGAGTTCGGCGCGCAGGTGCTGATCTGCTCGGAAATCGGCTCCGAAGGCCGCAACTTCCAGTTCGCTCACCACCTGGTGCTGTTCGACCTGCCGGCGCACCCGGACCTGCTCGAACAGCGCATTGGCCGCCTAGACCGCATCGGCCAGAAGCACCGCATTCAACTGCACGTGCCGTACCTGGAAAACAGCCCGCAAGAACGCCTGTTCCAGTGGTATCACCAGGCACTGAACGCCTTCCTCGCCACCTGCCCGACCGGTAACGCCTTGCAGCATAAGTTTGGCAGTCGCCTGTTGCCGCTGCTGGAAAGCGGTGATGACGGTGAATGGCAGAGCCTGGTCGACGAGGCCACAGCCGAACGCCTGCGCCTGGAAGACGAACTGCACGCCGGCCGCGACCGCCTGCTGGAACTCAACTCCGGCGGTGCTGGCGAAGGCGAAGCACTGGTTGAAGCGATTCTCGAGCAAGACGACCAGTTCGCCCTGCCGATTTATATGGAGCAACTGTTCGACGCCTTTGGCATCGACAGTGAAGACCATTCCGATAACGCACTGATCCTGCGCCCCAGCGAAAAGATGCTGGATGCCAGCTTCCCCCTGGGCGACGACGAAGGCGTGACCATCACCTACGATCGCGACATGGCGCTGGTGCGCGAAGACATGCAATTCCTCACCTGGGAACACCCCATGGTGCAAGGCGGCATGGACTTGGTGCGCTCCGGCTCGATGGGAAACACCGGCGTCGCACTGATCAAGAACAAGGCGCTGAAACCCGGCACCGTGTTGCTGGAAATGCTCTATGTCAGTGAAGTAGTCGCGCCGCGCGCGCTGCAGCTCGGTCGTTACCTGCCGCCGATTGCCCTGCGCTGCCTGCTCGATGCCAACGGCAACGACCTGGCGCACAAGGTGGCCTTCGAAACCTTGAACGATCAGCTGGAAAGCGTCCCGCGCGCCAGTGCCAACAAGTTCGTCCAGGCCCAGCGCGACAGCCTCAACCCGCTGATCAACGCGGGCGAAGGCAAAGTTGCCGAGCGCCACAACACGCGCGTCGATGAAGCCAAGCGTCGCCTGGCCGCCGAGACCGACGAGGAGCTGGCGCGCCTGATCGCCCTGCAAGCGGTCAACCCAAGCGTGCGCGACAGCGAACTCAACGCCCTGCGCCAATTGCGCGAACAAGGCCTGGCCATGCTCGACAAGGCCGCGCTGCGCCTGGAAGCCATCCGCGTGCTGGTCGCCGGCTAAGCCTAAGGGTTACATCCAGACAGCAAGAGGCCCGCTATTGCGGACCTCTTGCTGTCTGGAATCGGTTCAGGCCGGCACGCCTTCAGTCATACCCCGCTGCATCTGCGCAGAATCGCGCACAAAGCAGCGCGAGGCCTGCACCAGCGCCAGCATGGTCATAAACAAGGCAACCGGTATCAGGTACATGGCGTTGTGCAAACCCACGGCTTTGAAGGCCTCGCTCATCTCACTCGCGCCTGCCGCGAGCATCGCCGCCTGGGAGTAATGATCCGACAGCAGCCCCACCGCCACCGGGCCTAGGCCACCACCTAACAGGTACAGACCGGCGAAAAACAGCGCCATGGCCGTGGCCCGCAAGCGCGGCTCGATTACATCCTGAATCGCGGTGTAAACGCAGGTGTAAAAATTGTAGGAGAACAACCAGCCGATGCTGAACAAGGCCACGAACACGGCAACTTCAACCCGCCCCGCGAGCAAGGCAACGCCAGTAGCCGTCGCGGCGATCAGCATGCTCAACGCAGCAAACAGCAAGCGCCCGGTCTGCCAGCGCTGATGAATCTTGTCTGCCAGCCAGCCGCCCAGAGTCAGACCGACTAGACCGGTTAGACCAACAATCACCCCAGTGGCCATGGCGGCTTGCTCCAGCGGCAACAGGAAGTAGCGCTGCAGCATCGGCACCATAAATGAGTTACACGCATAGGTGGCGAAGTTGAACGTCAGCCCGGCCACCACCAACCACCAGAAGGTGCGAATCGCCAGCACCTTGCGCACCGGCCTATCCACCGGAGTGGTCAGTGACTTGACCTGCTCGGCCGCACCGCGGGCGGGTTCTTTAATGAAGAACATAAACAGCGCCAGAATCATCCCCGGCACCGCGGCAATAAAGAACGGCGCGCGCCAGCTGTCGAAAGCTTTGACCATCGCTCCAATGGTGAAGAACGCCAGCAGCAAACCAAGCGGCAGCCCCAGCATAAAGATACCCATGGCCCGTGCGCGCTTATGTGCCGGAAACAGATCGCCAATCAGCGAGTTGGCCGCCGGCGCGTAGCTGGCCTCGCCAATGCCCACGCCCATGCGAATCAGCAGGAAACTCCAGAAATTCCAGGCCAAGCCGTTCACCGCAGTCAGGCCACTCCAGACGGCCAGGCCCCAGCCCATGATCTTGCGTCGCGCACCGGTGTCGGCCATCCGCCCCAACGGGACACCGGCGATGGCGTAGACGATGGTAAAGGCGGTACCGATCAACCCCAGTTGCAGGTCGCTTAGGCCCCACTCCATGCGTATCGGCTCGATGATGATCGCCGGAATGGTGCGATCGAAGAAATTGAACAAATTGGCGAGAAAAAGCAGGAACAGAATGCGCCAGGCATTCGTCGCTTGCAGGGACTGCTGCATGGAATCCATCTCTAATTATTGTTATCGACACACGTCAGCGGCACTCAGCCAGCCATCGCGCCCAGCACGTGCAGGCAAATCTAGAGCCTTGCATCTTGGCTGTCTGTGACTATTGGTGGTGTGTATGCCGGGCAATGGCCGCTCGGGCAAGCCGCTGGTCACAAACCACTGCGGCGCAGCGCAGCCGAGAAGACCGACGGCGAGCCGAGCACACAACAGTTAGCGGCCACGCAACAGCTCGCGCCACTCGCCAAGCCAGCCCAGGCTTGCGCCGGTAGCCGCCTCACCCGGCCGATATTCGGCCGCCAACCAACCCTGATAACCACTCTCACGCAAGGCCGACAGCAACGGCGCGAATTGCAGCTCGCCAGTGCCCGGCGCACCACGCCCGGGATAATCAGCAAACTGCACATGACCAATACGCCCCGCCAGCAAGGTCAAGCCCGCCTGCATATCCACGCCCTGTCGGGCCATGTGGTAAAGGTCGTACTGCGCACTCAGATTAGGGTGCGCCACGCTCTTGAGCAGGGCATCCAGCTGCTCTGGGGTGTTGATCAGAAAGCCGGGCATGTCGAACGGGTTGATCGCCTCCACCACCACGCCAATGCCCAACACCTGAAAGGCCTCGGCTGTCTTGCGCAGATTGCCGACCAGACAGGCCAGCGCCTGCTCAGGCTCAAGGCCATCGACTAAGCGCCCCGGCAACACATTGACCAACGCCGGGCGCACCATGGCGGCGTAACTCAAGGCCTCCTGCAGCGCGGCATCGAACTCGTCCTGACGCGCAGGCACGGCAGCTAACCCCGCACCGCCGCCCATCAGGTCACCCGCCGGTAGATTGATCAGGCGCAACGGCATGCCTGCGGCCGCCAGCGCTTCTTTTAAGTGGACGGCCGGCAACTCGTAGGGAAACTGAATTTCCACGCCATCAAAGCCGGCAGCGGCCGCCGCCACCACGCGCTCAAGCAGAGGCAACTCGGTAAATAACAGCGACAGGTTGGCGGCAATTTTCATGGCTGTGCCTCTTGATGCTGTGACTCTTGATGCCGTGGCTCCCGGTACAGCTGCACCAGCGTTGCCGGGTCGCGCTGCAGATTGCCCTGACTGCCATGTTGGCGCATCAACTGCGCGGCCAGGCCGCTAAGCGGCGTAGCAGAGCCGACCTGCTGCGCCAGTTTGACCGCTGTATCGAGGTCCTTAAGCAGGGTGCGCACATGCCACTTGACCGGTTCGAACTGACTCTCAGCCATTTGCGGCGCGAGAATCTGTAACGGTTTGGAGTCGGCAAAACCGCCAGCCAGCGCCGGGGCGATCAGGCTGGCATCGACCCCAGCCTGCTCCGCCAAAGCCACCACTTCGGCAATCACCAACGCGTTGCAAGCGACGATCATCTGGTTACACACCTTGGTCACCTGGCCTGCGCCAACATCGCCCATGCGCGTCAACCGTTGCCCCAAGTGCGCGAGAATCGGCCGCACACGCTCGATGTCCTCCACCCGGCCACCGGCCATGATTGCCAGCGTACCGCTGGCGGCACCCGGCGTGCCGCCGGACACCGGCGCATCGACCCAACGCATGCCACAGCGGGTGTACAGCTCGGCCGCCATCGCACGGGTAGCCGCCGGTTCCAGGCTGGAAAAATCCACCAGCAGCTGCCCAGGCCTGGCCGTCTCAACAATCCCGCCTGGGCCAAATACCACCTCACGCACCACCTCGGTGTTGGCCAAGCAGAGCATGACAATATCCGCCTGAGCGCAGAGCTGCGCCGGGCGTACAACCGCTCGCGCGCCCAGCACCTGCAGGGGCACACATTTCTCGGCCGAACGGTTCCAGACCGTCAACGAAAAACCAGCGGCCAGCAGGCGTTGAGTCATGGGCAGGCCCATAAGGCCAATACCCGCGAATGCCAAAGCTGGGAGAGGTGAGGACATAGGCAGACTCCAATTCAATCAAGGCCGCCATCTTAACGTAGGTTGCGCCTGCATCGGCCTAGCCCAGTCCGCGCCTGGAAAATGGCCGACTGGCGCACGCCCGAACAGGGTTGAAGCGTCCTAGGCTGGTTGCCATAGACGGCGTGAAGCCGCTTAAAAACCGTCCTTGTCCAGATGATCGAGATTGACCGGCTCGCCGCTGTGCGCGCCAAGCTTGGCGCGAATGTCCTCGAACATCTGATCGTACTCGGCGTGGCTGCGCATGATTAGGCTGCTATCAGTCGGCATACCATGCTTATGCGCCAGCCGGCTGACCACGCTGGCAAAGTTGTAGGCCGTATCGCGGTGCAGTTCGAAAACCTCTTCAAAGACCTTGCCGTCCACCTGTCCCTGCATGCGCATGTGCAGCATCGGCCCCTCGCTCGAGTCCTGGCGAACTTCGTAATACAGGTCGATATTGAAAAGCGGCAGCTCAGCCGTAGCCAAGGTGTTGGCGCGATGCAAATGGCCGGGTTCAAACATGCTGGCAGCTCCTGCAATCAGTCGGTGGTGCTGCCAGCATAGTTGCTCCGCTGCGGCCTGATGCGCGCCAACTCAGTGCAGCGGCGTGCGCTCGAGTCGTTCTTGCGCCAGCACCCAGGGCGCTACCACCACCGCCCAGAGCTCTGGATCGCGGTTTAGCAGGTCCTCGGCACGGCTGTCATCGACCCGGCTCAGCAGCCCAGACGCCAACCAAGAAGCAACTTTCTCATGGTCGTTCTGCGCCACGGCCTGCGCCACGTCGATCAGATCCTGCGTAGCGTCGACCAGCAGCAATGCGCCGCGGGCGAAGGTAGGTTGCAGCTCCTGCCAGGTAATTGCTGCAGTTTCACCAAGCAGCTTGGCATAGAGGGTGCTAGGTTGTTCAGTCATGGGATGCCCTGTCATGGATGGCCAATTTACCAATCGGCGGCCATGATAGCGTCGACCCGCCTGCTGGCAAATTCCCGAAGTTTTTCGCGACGTTGCCTGCAGCGAGAAAGACACGCCGTATTTCTATACGTTTATTGCGTTAAAGCGACACCTCAAGCCTTTGCCCCCAGCAAGCGGCTTTTCAAGCTGCGAAGCAGCGCTCTACACTGCACCGGTACAGTTGTCGGGGGAATGGCCGGGGAAACAACCCGGTTCTGCAGCTTTGGCCGCCAGAACTACAATAATCAAAACCAATAAGAGTGGAGCACTATGAACAAGGCTACTAAGCAGATTTCCAAACTGTTTGCCGCCATGGCCATGGCTGGCGTTGCCAGCTACTCGGTAGCGGCTGACACCATCAAAATTGGCCTGGCAGGCCCGGTCACCGGCGCCGTCGCACAATACGGTGAGATGCAGTTTATCGGTGCCAAAATGGCCATCGAGCAGATCAACAAAGCCGGCGGTGTTAACGGCGCCATGCTTGAAGGCGTGGTCTATGACGACGCTTGCGACCCGAAGCAAGCGGTTGCCGTGGCTAACAAGATCGTCAACGACGAAGTTAAATTCGTGGTCGGCCACCTGTGCTCCAGCTCCACCCAGCCTGCGTCCGACATCTACGAAGACGAAGGCATTCTGATGATTACCCCGGCGTCGACCAGCCCGGACGTCACCTCGCGTGGCTATGAGCTGATCTTCCGCACCATCGGCCTGGACAGCCTGCAAGGCCCAACAGCAGGCAACTTCATTGCCGACCACGTCAAGCCGAAAGCCGTTGCCGTGATCCATGACAAGCAGCAGTACGGTGAAGGCATCGCGACCGCGGTCAAGCAGACCCTGGAAGGCAAAGGCACCAAGGTAGTTCTGTTCGAAGGCATCAACGCCGGCGACAAGGACTTCTCCTCGATGATCTCCAAGCTCAAGCAAGCCAACGTCGACTTTATCTACTACGGCGGCTACCACCCAGAGCTGGGCCTGATGCTGCGCCAAGCGTCCGAAAAAGGCCTGAAGGTCAAGTTCATGGGCCCTGAAGGCGTAGGCAACAAGGAAATCTCGGCCATTGCTGGCCCGGCCTCCGAAGGCATGCTGGTAACCCTGCCGAAGTCGTTCGATCAGGACCCACGCAACCAGGCACTGGTTGATGCATTCAAGGCCAAGAACGAAGACCCAAGCGGCCCGTTCGTATTCCCAGCCTATGCTGCTGTTCAGGTTATCGCTGAAGGCATCAGCAAAGCTGGCGACACCGACACCGCCAAAGTGGCCGCAGCCCTGCGCGCCAATAGCTTCGACACCCCGACAGGTAACCTGACCTTCGACGAGAAGGGTGACCTGAAGGACTTCAGCTTCGTGGTTTACGAATGGCACCAGGACGGCACCAAGACCGAAGCCAAGTAAGCCATCCCGCCTGAACCCAAAGCCCACTGCATCCGCCGTGGGCTTTGCTTATTAGAAGAATTCCGGTTGCATGCTGCGCCACAAGCGCTGCCTTGCGTGCCAACCCAGGAGTTAGGCAATGCCTGATCTGTATCACTACCTGCAACAGCTGGTTAACGGCCTGACCGTTGGCAGCACCTATGCCCTGATCGCCATCGGCTACACCATGGTTTACGGCATTATCGGCATGATCAACTTCGCCCACGGCGAGGTTTACATGATTGGCTCCTATGTCGCCTTTATCGCGATTGCCGGCCTGACCATGCTGGGCCTGGATAGCCTGCCACTGCTGATGATCGCCGCCTTTGCCGGCAGCATCATTATTGCCAGTGCCTACGGCTACAGCATTGAACGGGTTGCCTATCGTCCCTTGCGTGGCGGTAATCGCCTGATCCCGCTGATTTCGGCCATCGGCATGTCGATTTTCCTGCAAAACGAAGTACTGCTGGCCCAGGATTCGAAAGACAAAGCCATCCCCAACCTGCTACCCGGCAACTTCGTGTTTGGTGAAAGCGCGATGAACGGCGTGGTGATTTCCTACATGCAGGTGCTGGTTTTCGTCGTCACCTTCTTTGTCATGCTCGGCCTGACCCTGTTCATCTCCCGTTCCCGCCTGGGCCGCGCCTGCCGCGCCTGCGCTGAAGACCTGAAGATGGCGAACCTGCTCGGCATTAATACCAACAACATCATTGCCCTGACCTTCGTCATCGGTGCTGCTCTGGCCGGCGTCGCCGCCGTGCTGCTGGGCATGCAATACGGCGTGATCAACCCGCACCTGGGCTTCCTCGCGGGGATCAAGGCTTTCACTGCCGCTGTACTGGGCGGTATTGGCAGCATTCCAGGCGCCGTTCTCGGTGGCTTGCTGCTCGGCCTGGCCGAAGCCTTTGGCGCTGATATCTTCGGCGACCAATACAAGGACGTGGTGGCCTTCAGCCTATTGGTGTTGGTGTTGTTATTCCGTCCTACGGGCATCCTCGGTCGTCCGGAGGTTGAAAAAGTATGAGTTCTGCCATCACCACAAACCTCAAGACTGCGATTTTCAGCGCCCTGCTGGTGCTGGCCGTGGCCTACCCGGTACTCGGCCTGAAGCTGACCACCGTGGGCATTAAGCTCGAAGTACAAGGTGCTAGCCCGGCCATTATCTGGACCATTGCCGGTTGTGCGATTGCCATGTTCTTTTGGCAGTTGTTCCGCAGCCAGCTGAGCGCGGCCTGGAGCCAGGTGCCGAGCCTGCCCAGCGTACCGAGCCAGGCGAGTAACTTTCTCACCCTGCCTTCGACCCAGCGCTGGATCATCCTCGGCCTGATCATGGTCGCCCTGGCCTGGCCGTTCTTCGGTTCGCGCGGCGCAGTGGACATCGCCACGCTGATCCTGATCTACGTGATGCTCGGCCTCGGCCTGAATATCGTGGTCGGCCTCGCTGGCTTGCTCGATCTGGGCTACGTCGGCTTCTATGCCGTCGGTGCTTACAGCTACGCGCTGCTGTCGCACTACTACGGCTTGGGCTTCTGGGTATGCCTACCGATTGCCGGCCTGATGGCGGCATTCTTCGGCTTTATCCTGGGTTTCCCGGTGCTGCGCCTGCGCGGTGACTATTTGGCCATCGTCACCCTGGGCTTCGGTGAGATCATCCGCATTCTACTGCGCAACATGACCGACATCACCGGCGGCCCCAACGGCATCAGCAACATCGACAAACCGACGCTGTTCGGCCTGTCGTTCGAGCGTAAAGCCGCCGAGGGCATGCAGACCTTCCACGAGTACTTCGGCGTCGCCTACAACTCGATCAACAAGGTGATTTTCCTTTACCTGATCGCCCTGCTGCTGGTGTTGCTGACCCTGTTCGTGATCAATCGCCTGCTGCGCATGCCGATTGGCCGCGCCTGGGAAGCGCTGCGTGAGGACGAAATCGCCTGCCGCGCACTGGGTATGAACCCGACCGTGATCAAGCTCTCGGCCTTTACCCTCGGCGCGACATTTGCCGGGTTCGCCGGCAGCTTCTTCGCCGCTCGCCAGGGTTTGGTGACGCCGGAGTCGTTCACCTTTATCGAATCAGCGATCATCCTCGCCATCGTCGTGCTGGGCGGCATGGGCTCGCAACTCGGCATCATCCTCGCCGCCGTGGTGATGATCCTGCTGCCCGAGCTGATGCGTGAGTTCAGCGAGTACCGCATGCTGATGTTCGGTGCCCTGATGGTATTCATGATGATCTGGCGTCCGCAGGGCCTGTTGCCCATGCAGCGTCCGCACCTGGAGCTGAAACGATGAGCCGCCCGATTTTAGAAGTAAGCGGCCTGTCCATGCGCTTCGGCGGTCTGCTGGCCGTTAACGGCGTAGGTTTGTCCGTGCAAGAGAAACAAGTGGTGTCGATGATCGGCCCAAATGGGGCTGGCAAGACCACCGTGTTCAACTGCCTGACCGGTTTCTACCAGCCAACGTCCGGCAGCATCAGCCTGGACGGCGAGCAGATCGAAGGCCTGCCCGGCCATAAAATCGCACGCAAAGGCGTAGTGCGTACGTTCCAGAACGTACGCCTGTTCAAGGACATGACCGCGGTGGAAAACCTGCTGGTGGCGCAGCATCGCCACCTCAACACCAACTTCCTCGCCGGACTGTTCAAGACCCCAGCGTTTCGCAAAAGTGAGCGCGAAGCCATGGACTATGCCGAGCATTGGCTGGACCAGGTCAACCTGACCGAATTCGCCAATCGTCCGGCCGGCACCCTGGCTTACGGCCAGCAACGCCGCCTGGAAATCGCCCGCTGCATGATGACCCGCCCGCGCATCCTGATGCTCGACGAACCCGCGGCGGGCCTCAACCCGCGCGAGACCGACGACCTCAAGGCATTGATCGGCATGCTGCGTGATCAGCACAACGTCACCGTACTGCTGATCGAGCATGACATGAAACTGGTCATGAGCATTTCCGACCACATCTACGTGATCAACCAGGGCACGCCCCTGGCGGACGGGACGCCGGAGCAGATCCGCGAGAACCCGGACGTGATCAAAGCCTACCTGGGGGAAGCGTGATGCTGTATTTCGAGAACGTTTCCACCTTCTACGGCAAGATCCAGGCACTGCACGACGTCAACGTTGAAGTGCGTCAAGGTGAGATCGTCACCCTGATCGGCGCCAACGGGGCCGGCAAGTCGACCCTGCTGATGACCCTGTGCGGCAACCCACAGGCCAGCAGCGGCAGCATTCGCTATCAGGGCGAAGAACTGATCGGCATGGACACCCCCGAGATCATGCGCAAGAGCATTGCCGTGGTCCCGGAAGGCCGGCGGGTATTCGCCCGCCTGACCGTGGAAGAAAACCTGGAGATGGGCGGCTTCTTCGGCAGCAAAGCCGACAATCAGGAACAGCTGGATAAAGTCCTGCATTTGTTCCCGCGCCTGCGTGAGCGCTTTGCCCAGCGCGCCGGCACCATGTCCGGCGGCGAGCAACAAATGCTCGCCATCGGCCGTGCGCTGATGAGCAAGCCCACCCTGCTGCTGCTCGACGAACCGTCGCTGGGCTTGGCACCAATCATCATCCAGCAGATCTTCGACATCATCGAACAGCTGCGCAAGGACGGGGTAACGGTGTTCCTGGTCGAGCAGAACGCCAACCAGGCACTCAAGCTGGCCGACCGCGGCTATGTGCTGGAGAACGGCCGGATCGTTATGCAGGGCAGCGGCCACGAGCTGCTGAATGACCCGAAGGTACGCGACGCTTACCTGGGCGGTTAAAACTGCGCGTTATCAAAAACCGCTCCTCGGGGCGGTTTTTTATTGGCGAGCACAAAGCCTGGCCTCGATCATTTCCAGCTGACCGCAGATTTATCGTCGCCATCCGCCTGATCTTCCGTGCATAGCCGTCTCGGCCAGTTACAATGGCAGCCCTTTGTTTATTGATGACTGCTTTTTATGACCGAGCCTGTTCGCCTGTCCAAACGCCTGATTGAAGTGATCGGCTGTTCGCGCCGCGAGGCCGAGCTGTATATCGAGGGCGGCTGGGTCACGGTAGATGGTGTGGTGGTCGAAGAGCCGCAATTCAAAGTCAGCGAGCAACGCGTTGAGCTGCTCGCCGATGCCGTGTTGACCCCCGCCGAACCCGTCACCCTGCTGTTGAATGTACCGGCCGGGCATTACCCGGATCGCGCCATCGAGAACATCGGCGCGGCCAACCATTGGGCGGACGACGCGTCCGGCATCCGCCCGCTGAAAAGCCATTTCGCTCGCCTGAACAGCTGCGCACCGCTGCAAGTCGGGGCCGACGGCCTGCATGTGCTGACCCAGGACTGGCGCATCGAGCGCAAGCTCAAGGAAGACCTGAACAAGCTTGAGCAGGAATATGTGGTCGAGGTGCTCGGCACCTTGAGCGCCAGCCAACTCAAGCGCCTGGCCCACGGTCTGACCTTCAATGGCGTGGCGTTGCCGCCGTGCAAAGTCAGCTGGCAGAACGAAACGCGCCTACGCTTCGCCTTGAAGAATCCACTGCCCGGCCAGCTGGTCTTCATGTGCAACAGTGTCGACCTCAAGGTACTGGGCATGAAGCGCATCCGTATCGGCGGCGTGTCGATGGCCAAGGTACAGCCGGGGCAATGGCGCTACCTGGCCGGCAAAGAACGTTTCTAATTTTTTAGCTGATGCGTCTTGTGCATCAGCCCTTTTCAGGACCACCCCATGCTTAATAACGACATACTTCGCAGCCTGCGCTACACCCTCAACATCAGCGATGCGCAGATGGCCGAAATCTTCCAGCTGAGCGGCAAAAAAATCACCGTCGCGGAACTCAGCCCATTGCTGAAAAAAGATGATGAAGAAGGTTTTACCGCTTGCGACGATGAGCTGATGGCGCACTTCCTTGATGGTTTGGTGTATTACAAGCGTGGCAAGGATGACAGCCGCCCGGGCCAACCCTTCGAGCTGCCAATCACCAACAACATCGTGTTGAAGAAATTGCGTGTGGCCTTCGAACTGAAAGAAGACGACATGCACGCGGTCATGAACAGCGTCGACTGCCCGGTTTCCAAACCGGAAATGAGCGCCCTGTTCCGCAAATTCGGCCACAGCAATTACCGCACCTGCGGTGATCAATTCCTGCGTAACTTCCTCAAGGGCCTGACCCTGCGCGTACGCGGCGAATAACCCAGTCCTTTGCCATGCGCCCTGCATGGCAGCGTATTTCCAAGGGCAATAGTGCCTGCCGCGCGGCAGGCACGCGATTAGGCTGGTGGCATTCATCCCCCTGAGGATTTGCCATGCACCCCTACTTTGATCTGCAAGGCCGCACCGCTCTGGTAACCGGCGGCACCCGCGGCATCGGCAAGATGATCGCTAAAGCCTTTGTCGAAGCCGGCGCAACCGTTTACGTCTGCGCCCGTGACGGCGAGGCCTGCGCGCAAACCGCTGCCGAACTGTCAGCCTTCGGTACCTGTCACGGTCTTGCCGCCAACCTGGCCAGCGAAGAAGGCGTTCAGCTGCTGGCTCAGCAACTGACTGAGCAGATCGGCAGCCTGGATATTCTGGTCAACAACGCCGGCACCACCTGGGGCGCCTCACTCGAAAGCTACCCGGCCAAGGGCTGGGAAAAAGTCATGCAGCTCAACGTCACCTCGGTGTTTAGCTGCATCCAGCAGTTGCTGCCCCTGCTGCGCGAAGCAGGCAGCGCGGCCAACCCGGCGCGGGTGATCAACATAGGCTCGGTGGCGGGCATGACCTCGCACGGCGAAAACGCCTATGCCTACGGCCCGAGTAAAGCCGCGCTGCACCAGCTGTCACGCATGCTCGCCCGCGAGCTGGTGCGCGACCACATCAACGTCAACGTAATCGCCCCTGGGCGCTTCCCGAGCAAGATGACCCAGCATATCGCTGGCGATGAAGCGGCCATGGCCGAAGACACCGCGCTGATTCCCATGCAGCGCTGGGGCCGCGAAGAGGAAATGGCCGCCCTGGCAATCTGCCTGGCCAGCACCGCCGGTGCCTATATGACCGGCGCAATCATCCCTATCGACGGCGGCTTTAGCCTCTAGTCAGGTACTATGGCGGCGTTTTCACTCGATCACGCCGCCATGTCTTACTCCGTTTCGCCCATTGGTTTTGTCCGCTCCTGCTTCAAGGAGAAATTCGCCATCCCCCGCCAGCCGCAACTGGCTCCGGCCGCCCGTGGCGTGCTGGAACTCATTGCGCCCTTCGATAATGGCGACGCGGTGCAGGGCCTGGAACAGGTCAGCCACGTTTGGCTGCTGTTTCTGTTTCATCAGGCGCTGGAAGACAAGCCGCGCCTGAAGGTGCGCCCGCCGCGCCTGGGCGGCAATCAGTCGGTTGGCGTGTTCAGCACCCGCGCTACCCACCGGCCCAATGGCATCGGCCAGTCGGTGGTTAAGCTGGATAAAGTCGAACCGGGCAAGCTCTGGCTCTCCGGCATTGACCTGCTCGATGGTACGCCCGTGCTGGATATCAAGCCTTACGTGCCCTACGCAGACAGCGTCACCGAGGCCTACAACCGCATCGCCGACAGCGCCCCGGCTTTGATCGGAGTAACGTGGCAGGATGAGGCGCTGCAGCAGGCCCACAGCCACGGCCAGCGCCTGGCTGAACCTCTGGTAGAGCTGATCGAACAGTGCCTGGCCCAAGACCCGCGTCCGGCCTATCAACAACCATCGCCTGAGCGCCGTTACGGCGTGCGCTTCTGGGATGTCGAGGTGCACTGGCATTACCCACAACTCGGCAGCATCCGCGTGCTGGATGTGTCATTGGCCGACTGACGGCTCCTGGCCTGGCGGCGCAACCCAGACCGTCTATCAGAGCGCCCTAGCGGCATAACGCGGCGCTTAGGCATGCGTTTTAAACTGAATAGATGCTCAGCGCAGAGCGGCCGCGCAATCGCCACGGCATTGCACTTGCCGGGCAAACTAGCGTTCACTGTTGTCAGCCTTGCAGGTAAGGTGAACGTGACGGCTATACTGCCAAAAGGCCAGTAAGCGGTTTGCTTGCCCAGACGACGTATTGTGATCGTATGAAGCCCAGCGCCTACAACCCAAGCGAAAACCTTGTTGATTTACTGCTCGACGCCGTCTGTGTTGTGGATAAAAGCGGGCGTTTCGTTTTTGTCAGTGCGGCCTGCCAGCGTATTTTTGGCTATCGCTCGGACGAAATGATCGGCGAGGTCATGATCGACATGGTGCACCCTGACGACCGCGCAAGAACCCTGCAAGCTGCGGCGGAGGTCATGGCC
>JAWWDH010000020.1:0-17147 GCA_033720015.1 Pseudomonas sp. | reverse complement strand
GTGCACAGCGATACGGCAGACGTTGGCCCCACGCACGCTACGGGTTTCTGGATGACTGCCGGCGGGCATCACATCCACAAACGGCTCATTGGCATAACGCTTCTCGAACAGCGCCTGCAGGTCTACCGAACGGTCGACCACGGTGGCGTAAAGCGTGGCGTGAATACCACGAATCATCGGCGTCAGGTGCGGCACAAAAGTCAGGCCGACATCCTTACCGGCGGCCCGACGCAGCCCTTGACGAATCTCCGGCAGATGCCTATGACCTTTAACCCCATAAGCCTTCATGCTTTCGCCCGCTTCGCTAAACAGCGAGCCGACACTGGCCCCGCGCCCGGCACCACTGACGCCGGATTTGCAGTCGGCAATAATCTGCGAGGTATCGGCCAGGCCGGCCTCCAGCAGCGGGATCAGCGCCAGTTGCGCGGCAGTGGGGTAACAACCCGGCACAGCAATTAGACGCGCCTGCTTGATCGCCTGACGATTGACCTCTGGCAAACCGTAAACCGCCTCGGGGAGCAAGTCCGGCGCGCCGTGCGGCTGGCCGTACCACTTGGCCCACTCGGCGGCGTCCTGCAGGCGGAAGTCGGCCGACAGGTCGATCACCTTGGTGCCCGCCGCCAGCAACTCACCGGCCAGAGCGTGAGCCACACCGTGCGGGGTGGCGAAGAACACTACATCGCAGGCGCCGAGGGTGGCCACGTCCGGCACACTGAACGCCAGGCTGGCGTAATGACCGCGCAGATTCGGGTACATCTCGTCGACACGCATGCCGGCCTCGGAGCGCGAGGTAATCACCTCGACCTGCGCTTGCGGGTGCTGCGCCAGCAAACGCAGCAATTCAACTCCGGTATACCCTGTGCCGCCGACGATTCCGACCTTGATCATCACTTGCCCCTTTGTAATACCAGCAGTGGAAAGCTGCCGATGATACGGCCGCTTCGGCCAGGGGCCAACCGCCAGTGATGACGGCGACGTTCACGAGCACTACTATCGGGGCACTTTCCTGCACGAGTTCTAACAATGCTCTACCTATGGCTAAAGGCCTTGCACATCATTGCCATGGTCTGCTGGTTCGCCGGTTTGTTCTATCTGCCACGCCTGTTCGTCTATCACGCCATGAGCAGCGACGAGGTGAGCCGGGAACGTTTCTGCATCATGGAGCGCAAGCTCTACCGCGGGATTATGTGGCCCTCATTGATTGCAACCCTTGGTCTGGGCCTGTGGCTGATCAGCCTCAACCCCAGCCACTACTTCGCCCAGGGCTGGATGCACGCCAAGCTGAGCCTGGTGGCGCTGTTGGTGGTTTACCAGCTGATGTGCGGCGCTCAACTCAAGGCCTTTGCCCGTGGCGAGAACCAACGTGGCCATGTGTTCTACCGCTGGTTCAATGAGGCGCCCGTGCTGGCCTTGCTCGGCATCGTCATCTTGGTCGTGGTTCGGCCTTTCTAACCTGTCTACAACAAGAGGATTTCTGCATGTCCCTTCCGGCCCTGCTCGAACAACGCCTGCGCCTGCCCGTCGTCGCCGCGCCGATGTTTCTGGTGTCCAACCCGCAACTGGTAATAGCCTGCTGCAACAATGGCATCGTTGGCAGTTTCCCTGCGCTGAACCAGCGCGAGAGCAGTGGTTTCAAGGCCTGGCTACAGGAAATAGCCGCCGGCTTGGACAGCACTGCGGCGCCTTATGCGGTCAACCTGATCGTGCATGGCAGCAACCCGCGCCTGCAGGCAGACTTGGCTATCTGCGTCGAACAACGCGTACCGATCGTCATCACCAGCCTGGGCGCGGTGAAGGAAGTGGTCGACGCGGTGCAAAGTTATGGTGGCCTGGTGTTCCATGATGTGACCACGCGCCGGCATGCCGAGAAAGCCGCCGAAGCCGGGGTCGACGGCCTGATTGCTGTGGCGGCAGGTGCCGGCGGGCATGCCGGCACCTGGAGTCCGTTCGCGCTGATCGCCGAGATCCGTCAGTTCTTCGACAAAACCCTGCTATTGGCTGGCTGCCTCAACCAAGGCCATGAAGTCTTGGCCGCGCAACTGCTCGGCGCCGACCTCGCCTACCTCGGCACCCGCCTGATCGCCGCCCAGGAAAACGGTGCCTCCGAGGCTTATAAGCAGATGATCCTCGACGCCAAAGCCGCCGACATCATTCACACCCCGGCCGTTTCCGGCGTGCCGGCGAGTTTTATGCGACAAAGCCTGGAGCTGGCTGGCTACGACCTCACGCAACTGCAGAGCAAAGGCGAAATCAACTACGGCGAGAAACTCAAACCCATGGATGAAGAGGCTAAGGCCTGGAAAACCGTGTGGTCGGCAGGCCAGGGCGTCGGCAACATTAGCGACCTGCCCAGCGTCGAGCACTTGATCGCCCGCCTCGACAGTGAATACCGCGAGGCGCTCAAGCACAGTCTGAGCTTGCAGCAACGCTGGGGGCGCTGAGCTGATATAACCGGAGGGGCTGCCGACCGGCCTCTCCTACCGCGCAATAGCCGCCCGCGGCAGAGCGTAAGCCAACGCACATTTGTACACTGCGCAGCTTGTTGACTGGCCGCCCGGCCAGCTAGTCTGTGACGCGATTCCATTCTGGCACCAACAAGGACGCCGACATGACCCAAGCCCGCTTCAAGATTGTGTTTAACGGCGAATTAATGCCTGACATAAGCCTGGAAACAGCCAAAGAAAATCTCGCGCGTTTGTTCAAGAGCGACCACGCCCGAATCAACTCACTGTTTAACGGCGCCACTGTCGATATCAAGCGCGATCTCAGCGAAAACGAAGCCGATCAATACCTCAAAGCCCTGCAGGGTGCTGGGGCAAAAGTGCGCAAGGAGTCGGACCTGGCTGCCAGCCTGAGCCTGGTGGAAACCGATGACCACCGCGAGCCAGGCAGTGAACCGGTTAGCAACGTTCAGATGACCTGCCCCAAATGCGCCCACACGCAAGCCAAGGCCATCGAGTGCTCGGCGTGCGGCATCGTCATCGAGAAATTCATTGCGCGCCAGGCCATGCTCGCGGAAAACCCGCCGCCAGCGGCCAATCCAGCGACCACACCTTATGCCACACCAAAAGCCGCCGTGGCAGCAGACCTGCCGGAGTTCGGCGAACTGAAGGCCTTTACCACCGACGGGCGAATTGGCCGCTTGCGCTACCTGGCTTGGTCGATGGTGCTGATGCTGGCGTGTATGCCGTTGTTTGCGATCGCGGCCGGCTTCTTCGCCGCCTCGGAAATTCTCGGCGGTTTACTGATGGTCGTGGTGGGTATCGCCGTCGCCGTGGTCGGCATCATGTTTGGTGTGCAACGCCTGCATGACATCGGCTGGTCTGGCTGGCTACTGCTGGTTAGCCTGGTGCCCGTGGTCGGCGGGGTGTTCTCCCTGCTGCTGTTCATCATCCCCGGCAGCACCGAGGCCAACCGTTTTGGCTCACCACCGCCGCCCAACAGTCGTGCGGTAAAAATCCTCGCCCTGCTGTGGGTGGCGATGATTGCTCTCGGCATCGTCGCGGCCATCGCTATACCGGCCTTTATGGGTTACTCCGGCACGGGCCTGTAACCCGTACGTTTGTTACGCGGCAGTCGGGGTTGAAAAGCCCCTTCACGGAGAACCCTATGCCCCGTTACGCGCTGATCACCGGTGCCTCCAGCGGCATCGGCCTGGCCCTGGCTGAAGCCCTGGCCCGGCGGGGTCGTAATCTTATTCTGGTGGCGCGGCAACGCGACGCACTGGAAAGCATTGCTTGCGAGCTGACTCAGCGCTTTGCCGTGGAGGTGCTGTTTCGCACCTGCGATTTGAGCAAGCCACTGCGCGTCAGCGGCCTGCTGCATGAACTGGAAGAAAGCGGGCTGCATATCGACCTGCTGGTGAACAACGCCGGCATCGGCAGTGCTGGGGTATATGTGGCCCAAGACTGGGCGCGTGAACAGCAGTTGATTGAGCTGAATATCCTGGCCCTCGCCCGCCTCTGCCACGCCATCGGCACCATCATGGCCGGCCAGGGCAGCGGGCAGATTCTCAACGTGGCCTCGGTGGCCGGCTTTCAGCCAGGCCCGGGAATGAGCAACTATTACGCCAGCAAGGCCTACGTGCTGCACTTCTCCGAAGGCTTGCGCGAGGAACTCAAACCCTACGGCGTCAACGTTTCCGTGCTGTGCCCGGGGCCAACCCGCAGCGCATTCTTCCGCACAGCCCATATGGATGCCACAGCCCTGCAGAACAGCACGCTGATGCTGAGCGCCGAAGAAGTGGCGCTCATCACCGTTAGGGCCTTGGAGAAAAACCGCGCGATTATCATCCCCGGCTGGCGCAACCGCCTGCTCGCCCTCAGCCCGCGCCTGGCACCGCGCTGGTTGGTACGACGAATCAGTGCGCGGATAAATCGCCGGTTTGCCAGGCCGCTCTAAGCGACACGCTAGCCGGCATTCACCGTGCGCCCATCGGCCCAGGCACGTAAGGCGGCCAGGTCTTCAGCCATCACCACTGACAACGGCGCAGTGCCCTGAATGCTTTGCAGCAACAAGGCCTGGGTGACGGCTTGCTGCTGAGCTTGCGCGGCATACAGGGCACTGACCACCGCCTGTTCAATCTCCGCACCGGAAAAACCTTCACAGGCAGCCGCCAGTTGCGCCAGGTCGAAAGCACTCACTTCGAGCTCACGGCGCGCCAAGTGAATGCGGAAGATCTCGGCGCGCACGCGGGCATCCGGCAGGTCGACAAAAAACAGCTCATCGAAGCGCCCCTTGCGCACCAGCTCAGGCGGCAGCCGTGAGATGACGTTGGCGGTGGCGACCATAAATACCGGGGCCTTGCGCTCAGCCATCCAGGTCAGCAGGGTGCCGAGTACGCGCTGGCTGACGCCGCCGTCATGGTCGCCGCTGGCCAGGCCTTTTTCGATCTCGTCCATCCACAGCACGCAAGGAGCCATCTGCTCAGCCAGCTTCAAGGCTTCACGCAGGTTGCGTTCGGTTTCACCAAAGAATTTGTTGTACAGGCAGGCAAAATCTAGACGCAGCAAGGGCAAGCCCCAGAGGCCGGCAATCGCCTTGGCCGCCAGGCTCTTGCCGCCGCCCTGCACGCCGACCAGCAGCACGCCCTTGGGCAGATCGACGCCTTTGCCTTCGAGGAAGATGCCTTGCCGCTCATTCAGCCAGCGTTTGAGGTTGCTCAGCCCACCGACCTCGGCGAAACGGGCGGTGTCGTACTCGAAACTCAGCACACCATCGAGATCGAGCAGCTTGAACTTGGTCTTGTTCAGCTCCGGTAGATCTTCCTGGGTAATCGCGCCGTCATCACAAATTACATTACGCGCCAGCGCTCGCGCCTCGGCGTGACTGAGGCCGCGCAGGTTCTTCACCACCTGTTGCAAGGTACGGTTATCCGTGCGCACCCGCGCGTTGCGGTTGCGCGCGCTCCAGCCAGAAGCCTCGTCGCGCACAATCGCCAATAGTTCTTCCTCAGACGGCAGCGACAGGCTGAAGCGCGAGGCGTAACGCTGCACCTCCGGCGGCAACCTGCACGCATGGGAAACCAGCACCAGCGTCGGCTTGCTCGGCAGCTCGCTCATGGCGACTTCCTTGAGCAGACGCACCAGCTTGGGGTTGTCGTCGAGAAACGGATGCAGGTCACACATCACATACAAGGTCGGCTGCGGATCAGCCTTGATCAGACGCAGCGCGGTTTCCGGCTCCAGGGTGCTGCTGTCGACCGGTTCTTGCACGGAGAAGCCGAGGCGCTGCAAACCCTCGGTTACTGACCACACCTGCAAACCCAGACCGCGGCGCACGGCGAGGCTGGTCAGGGTCTGCAGAACCCGCGCCTCATCCCAGGATTCAATCAGAACCAGTTTGGTCTTGGAATCCAGCACCAAGCCCAGATCGTGAATATCGTTTTTCACCCGCACTCCTTGTCCACTAAACTCGGTGCCTCTTTTGACCGGCCAGGAGACTGTCCATGGACTGTCTATTTTGCAAGATCGTCGCTGGTGAAATACCCGCGCGCAAGCTTTATGAAGATGATCAGGTGATTGCCTTCCACGATATTGGCCCACAGGCGCCGGTGCACTTTCTGGTCATCCCGAAAAAACATATCAGCACCCTAAATGACCTCAGCGAGGCCGACAAACCATTGGCCGGGCATATTCTCCTGACCGCTCAACGCCTGGCCAAGGAGCAGGGCTGCGATGACGGCTTCCGCGTAGTCATGAACTGCAACGAGCTGGGCGGCCAGACCGTGTACCACATTCATATGCACGTGTTGGGGCAGCGTCAGCTGGCATGGCCACCGGGTTGAGACATCCGTTACTCGGCAGCCTGGCGCTACTCGCCTGGCTAACAATCGGCCCCGCACAGGCAAACGACACCGGCAACGTCTTCAGCGATACCTTGCCTCAGGGCAAGCAAGGGCCGCAGTTGGTTGTGGTGCCCGCCGGCCGTTACCTGATGGGCGACCACAGCGGCCGCGGTAATCACAACGAGCGCCCGCTGACGCCCATTGCAATCGACCGGCCGTTCGCCATGTCTCGCTACGAGGTCAGCTTTGCCGACTGGCAGCACTACGCAGAGGCCACAGCCACGGCGATGCCGGATAACGAAGGCTGGGGCTTATCGTCACAGCGACCGGTAATCCATGTGTCCTGGTACCAAGCCATGGCCTACAGCCAATGGCTGTCCAAGGTCACCGGGCAGCGCTATCGACTCCCGACTGAGGCCGAGTGGGAATATGCCGCGCGCGCCGGCACTGACAGCTATTACTGGTGGGGCGAACAGCTCGACAGCCCGGAAAACCGACCGCGCGCACATTGTCGTGGCTGCGCCACTTCGCGCCTGATCCAGAACAAAACCGAGCGCGGCGGCCAATTTGCCGCCAACGCGTTTGGCCTGTACGACACGGCGGGCAATGTTTGGGAATGGACCGCCTCGCGCTTTGCCAGCCCCTTCGACGGCAGCGAGCAGCACGCCGCCAGCTTGCTCGACAACAGCCCCAGGGTGGTACGCGGTGGCGCGTGGAACAGCGGCCCCCGCTATCTGCGCAGCAGTCAGCGGGATATGAAGCAGCCGCAGCACAAAGACTACGCTTTGGGTTTTCGCGTGCTCCGTGAGTTGCCCTGAGCCCGCGCAGGCACAGCGCTGTTGGCACGTCGCAGCGACTGCGACGAAACGTCAACAGACCCTCTGCATGGTTTGGAGTAAACTGGCCGCCGTAGTCAGCGCCGGAGGCCCCTATGACCAGCGAACGTCACTTCTCACCTGTTGATCGTCTGTTACTGCAAGCCGATGCCGCGCTGCGCACCTTGCTGCCCTTCAGCGGCCAACCCACTCGGCCGTCACCCGGCATCGTGCAGCCAGAAGCCGAGATGGATGAAGCACAGGCGCAGCATGTCGCGGGTCTGATGCGCATCAACCATACCGGCGAGGTCTGCGCCCAAGCGCTGTACCAGGGTCAAGCCCTGACCGCCAAACTGCCGCAGATCCGCAAAGCCATGGAGCACGCCGCCGATGAGGAGATCGATCATCTGGCCTGGTGTGAACAGCGCATCCGCCAGCTCGGCAGCCAGCCGAGCCTGCTCAACCCTCTGTTCTATGGCTTGTCGTTTGGCGTAGGCGCAGCGGCCGGGCTGATCAGCGACAAGGTCAGCCTCGGCTTTGTCGCCGCCACCGAAGATCAGGTGGTCAAACACCTCGACGAGCACCTGCAGCAAATCCCCCAAGAAGACCAAAAGTCCCGGGCAATTCTTGAGCAGATGCGCATCGATGAAGAACAGCATGCCTGCAATGCGCTGGATGCCGGCGGCCTGCGCTTCCCGGCCCCGGTGAAGTTCGGCATGAGCCTGCTGGCCAAGGTGATGACCAGCACCACTTACCGCGTCTAGCGCTAAGTCAGCGGCACAAGAAAGGGCACCTCGGTGCCCTTTTTTCTATCACGCGATCTGTGCAGCGGTTTACTCAGCCAACTCGATAATTTCGTAGTCGTGAGTAATTTCGACGCCGCCACGCCCGAGCATGATCGAAGCCGAACAGTACTTCTCGGCCGAAAGTTCGACCGCACGCTTGACCTGGGCCTCTTTCAGGCCGCGCCCCTTGACCACAAAATGCAGGTGGATCTTGGTAAACACCTTGGGCTCTTCCGTGGCCCGTTCAGCCTCGAGAAAAGCCTCGCAGCTTTCCACGGCCTGACGCGACTTCTTCAGGATGCTGACCACATCGAAGTTACTGCAGCCGCCCAGACCGATCAGCACCATCTCCATCGGCCGAACACCGAGATTACGGCCACCGCTCTCCGGCGGGCCATCCATGACCACCGCGTGACCACTGCCCGACTCACCAATAAACAGGGCTTCGCCGGCCCACTGAATACGCGCTTTCATTACCCAGGCTCCGCTGTTAAAAAGGAACGCAGCTTAGCACAGCACTTTTGCCAAGCGGCCAAGCTCCACTTCCGCTTAAGTTCCGCAGCCATATGTTAGCCAAGTCGCAAAACGGCGACTCACTTAGAACTGTTTGTTAAGGTGGCATCGTATAACTGGCACACTTGTACAGATAACTATTATTAGAAACGCCAGCCAAACAACGGCTTACTTTTTATATATTCGGGATTCGGGCATGGTTGCTATTACCCTCACCCCTAAAATAAAAAATCTCGACAAGCTTCTCGCACACTGCCACCGCCGCCGTTACACCGCCAAAAGCACCATCATCTACGCAGGTGACCGTTGCGAAACGCTGTTCTTCATCGTCAAAGGTTCGGTCACTATTTTGATCGAAGACGATGATGGTCGGGAAATGATCATCGCTTACCTCAACACCGGCGACTTCTTTGGTGAAATGGGTCTGTTCGAAAAGGACGGTACCGAGAAAGAGCGCAGCGCCTGGGTTCGCGCCAAGACCGAATGCGAAGTGGCAGAGCTGAGCTACGCCAAGTTTCGCGAACTCACCCAGCAGGACCCGGACATCCTCTACGCCCTTGGCAGCCAGATGGCCGAGCGCCTGCGCAACACCACGCGCAAGGTGGGCGACTTGGCCTTCCTCGATGTTACCGGTCGCGTTGCACGCACCCTGCTCGACCTGTGCAAGCAACCCGACGCCATGACCCACCCAGACGGCATGCAGATCAAGATTACTCGCCAGGAAATCGGCCGCATCGTTGGCTGCTCGCGGGAAATGGTCGGCCGCGTACTCAAAGCCCTGGAGGAGCAGGGCCTGGTCAACGTCAAGGGCAAGACCATGGTGGTCTTCGGCACCCGCTAAACCGAGTAAGCGCCCAGAAAAAAGCCGACGCATGCGTCGGCTTTTTGTTGGCTTGATCGCTCAGTCGACGTCTGGTGCGGTAACCAGTCGTTTGCGCTCGGGGAAGAACAGCCGCTCGAGCTCAGCCCCCGGATTATCAGCGCGCATAAACGCCTCGCCGACCAAAAAGGCATACACCTCACTGATCTCCATCAGCTCGACATCGGCACGATTGAGAATGCCACTCTCGGTCACCACCAGACGGTCTCGCGGAATGCGCGGTAGCAGGTCGAGGGTGGTTTCCAGGCTGAGCTCAAAGGTGTGCAGGTTGCGGTTGTTGATGCCTACCAGCGGTGTATCGAGGGTTTTCAGCGCCCGCTCCAGCTCGTCGCCGTCATGCACCTCAACCAACACATCCAGATCAAAGGCTTTGGCCGTCGCGGCCAGCTCGGCCATCTGGCCATCTTCCAGCGCCGAAACGATCAGCAGCACGCAATCGGCACCGAGCGCGCGCGCTTCAACGATCTGATACGGGTCGAGCATAAAGTCTTTGCGGATCACCGGCAGCGAACAGGCCGCCCGCGCTTGCTGCAAGTAACGGTCGGCACCCTGGAAGAAGTCGATATCGGTGAGCACGGACAGGCAGGTCGCGCCGCCACTCTGATAACTTTGGGCAAGCTCGGCCGGGACAAAGTGCTCTCGCAGTACACCCTTGCTCGGCGAGGCTTTTTTGATTTCGGCAATTACCGCCGGCTGCTTGCGCTTGGCCTGCTCCAGCAGCGCCTGGGCAAAGCCGCGCACCGGATCGGCGCTACGCGCCTGCTGCTCAAGTTCAGCGAGGCTGACGATGGCGCGGCGCGCCGCCACTTCTTCAGCCTTGCGTGCAAGAATTTTCTCCAGAACGGTTGGAATACTCACCCGGCATTCTCCTGTTTGAATACGGCGGTAAAGGACACCAACTCCTGCAGCTTTTCCCAGGCCAGCCCGGTATGCAAGGCATCATGCGCCAGTTGCACGCCCTCTTTAAGGCTGCTGGCCAGGTCTGCCGCATACAACGCCGCACCGGCATTCAGCGCGATCATGTCCGCAGCCTTCTGCCCGGCGTCGGTCTTGCGCTTACTCAAGGCATCGCGGATCAGCGCCAGCGACGCTTCCGGGCTTTCCACCGCCAGGCCAACCAAACTTTGACTCTGCAGGCCGAGGTCTTCCGGCAGCACCTCGTACTCGCTGATCTGTCCGTCTTTCAATTCGGCCACATGGGTCGCGGCGGCCAGGCTGAACTCATCCAGGCCATCGCGCGAATGCACCACCAGAATATGCTGGCTACCCAGGCGCTTGAGCACCTCGGCCAGCGGCCGGCACAACGCCTGACTGAATACACCCACCACCTGATGCTTGACTCCGGCCGGATTGGTCAGCGGGCCGAGCATATTAAAGATGGTGCGCAGGCCCAGCTCACGCCGTGGCCCGGCGGCGTACTTCATGGCCGAGTGATGCACTTGGGCGAACATAAAGCCAACGCCAACGCTGTCGATACAGCGCGCCACCTGCTCGGGTGTCAGCTGCAGATAAATACCCGCGGCCTCAAGCAGATCAGCGCTGCCGCTCTTACCCGAAACCGCGCGATTACCGTGTTTGGCGACCTTACCGCCGGCTGCGGCGACGACAAAACTGGCCGCCGTCGACACGTTGAAGATATTCGCCCCGTCACCACCGGTGCCCACCACGTCGACCACATGGTCGAGCGTCTGCAGGTGCACCTGGCTGGCCAGCTCACGCATCACCGAAACCGCACCGACGATCTCGTCAATGGTCTCGCTTTTCATGCGCATGCCCATGAGGAACGCGCCAATCTGCGCCTCCGAGCACTGGCCGGTCATGATCTCGCGCATCACGTCCTGCATTTCTGCGGTGCTCAGGTCGAGCTGACTCACCACCCGGTTGAGGGCTTCCTTAATATTCATCAGCGCAGGCCTCCTTGTTGCTTGAGGAAGTTAGCGAACAGTTCATGACCCTGCTCAGTGAGAATCGACTCAGGGTGAAACTGCACGCCCTCGATATGCAGGGTTTTATGGCGCAGGCCCATGATTTCATCCACAGCGCCATCGGCATGCTGGGTCCAGGCGGTCACTTCCAGGCAGTCCGGCAGACTTGCATGCTCAACCACCAGTGAATGGTAACGGGTGACCGTCAGTGGGTTATTCAAGCCGGCGAACACGCCCAGATCCTTGTGGAAAACCGGGCTGGTTTTGCCGTGCATCACCTGTCGCGCGCGCACCACCTGGCCACCAAACGCCTGGCCAATGCTCTGGTGGCCCAGGCACACACCGAGAATCGGCAGCTTGCCGGCAAAATGCAGAATGGCCTCGATCGACACACCGGCTTCAGTCGGCGTACACGGGCCAGGCGACACCACGATGCGCTCGGGCTTGAGTGCCTCGATCTCGGCGATGCTCAGTTCGTCGTTACGGATCACGTGGACATCAGCCCCCAGCTCACCGAGGTACTGCACCACGTTGTAGGTAAAGGAGTCGTAGTTATCGATCATTAAAAGCATGGCAGGACTCCTCAGCGCGTGGACGGGTCAACAACGGTTTGCTCGGCCAGGGCCACAGCACGGAACATGGCGCGGCGCTTATTCAGCGTTTCCTCCCATTCCAGCGCGGGCACCGAGTCGGCGACGATGCCGGCGCCGGCCTGCACGTGCAGCTCACCGTCTTTGATCACGGCCGTACGAATGGCGATGGCGGTGTCCATATTGCCGTTCCAGGCCAGATAGCCCACGGCACCGCCATAGACGCCACGTTTGACTGGCTCGAGCTCGTCGATAATTTCCATGGCGCGAATCTTCGGTGCGCCGGACAAGGTGCCCGCCGGCAGAATCGCGCGGAGCGCGTCCATAGCGGTCAGACCTTCCTTAAGTTGGCCGGTAACGTTAGAAACGATATGCATCACGTTGGAATAGCGCTCAATGACCATTTTTTCGGTGAGTTTGACACTGCCCGTGCTGGCGACCCGACCGACATCGTTACGACCCAGATCGATCAACATCAGGTGCTCGGCCACCTCTTTAGCATCGGAAAGCAGATCTGCTTCCAAGGCCAGATCGGCCTCTTCATTAGCACCGCGTGGTCGGGTGCCGGCAATCGGACGCACCGTCACCAGCCCGTCCTCGAGGCGCACCAGCACTTCCGGTGAGCTGCCCACCACATGGAAGTCGCCAAAATTAAAGAAGTACATATAAGGCGTCGGGTTGATGCAGCGCAGCGCGCGGTATAGATCAATCGGCGCGGCCTTAAACGGGATCGACATACGCTGCGAGATCACCACCTGCATGCAGTCACCGGCAAGGATGTATTCCTTGATCGCCTTAACCGCCTGCTCGTAATCGTCACGTTTAAAGCTTGAGACGAACTCCGGATCGGCAGAGGCTGGCGCAGCAAGGTCTACGCCCAAGCGCGGGGTAATCGGCTGGCGCAGCTTGTGCAAAATCTCCTGCAGGCGTGCCTGGCCTTGCTCCAACGCATCGGCATCGGCGGGATCGACCAGGACGATGGCGTGCATCTTGCCGGCCAGGTTGTCGAACACCACCACGGCATCGGAGACCATCAGCAGAATATCCGGGGTGCCCAGCGCGTCCGGGTTCACCCCTTTGGCCAGCTTGGGCTCGACGTAGCGCACGCTGTCGTAGCCGAAATAACCTACCAGGCCACCGTTGAAGCGTGGCAGGCCTGGCAGGGTCGGCACTTTGTAGCGATCCTTGAACTGCTCGACAAAGCTCAGCGGATCTTCGCAGTGGTGGCGCTCGACTTCCACGCCATCCACGCTGATCGACACGTCGTGCTCGTAGGCTCGCAGCACGGTGCGCGCCGGCAGGCCGATAATGGAGTAACGCCCCCATTTCTCACCACCCTGCACGGACTCAAGCAGATAGGTGTTGGCCTCGTCGGCCAGCTTCAAATAAATAGACAGTGGCGTATCGAAATCCACCAGGGTTTCGCAGGCAACAGGAATGCGGTTATAGCCGGCAGCGGCTAAACGCAGGAATTCATCGCGGGTCATGATCAGCCTCGTGGCTTGAGGTAATTCGGTCGTGTGCAAGCGTGCCGGCTGTGCGGCCAAGATCAGGTCAGAGGCGCCAGCGCCAACGGGCCAGGGCCTTGATGATTTTCATGTCGGTGCTTGCCGACCAACGCATGCAGGTAGCCACCACGAAGCTCTCTTAATTCAGGCGGGATAGGAGTCCGGCCACACTAGCGCAGGGTCAGAACCGAATCAACCCGCAAGGCCCGGCAAAAGCGGCGGCTCGGCCGGGTAAAGCAAACCCATCAGGCTGTCCAACACGTGCGCGGGGTTCTCCTCGGCAATCGGCCGACCATGGTTGTAGCCGTAGCTCAACGCCACACAAGGAACGCCTGCCGCCTTGGCGGCGCGCACGTCATTACGCGAGTCGCCGACAAACAGCGCATGCGCGGCATCAACCCGAGCCAGCTGCATGACATGCAACAACGCCGCGGGATCGGGTTTCTGCTGCGCCAAGGTGTCGCCACCGACAATCCAGCGGAAATAGCCGCCCAGGCCCTTTTCATCCAGCAAGGGCCCAACAAAACGCTCTGGCTTGTTGGTGACAATCGCCAGCTCGACCTGCTGTTCGCGCAACCAGTCCAGCGTTTGCTTCACCCCGGGGTAGACCTGGGTCAGGGCATGGCTTTCGGCGTAATGCTGCATAAACAGTTGCAACGCCTGTTCAGCGTGCGCCTCATCGACCTGCGCATGTTCCAGGCTGCCAGCCAGGGCGCGGCGCACCAACACCCGCGCGCCATTGCCGACCCAATCACGCACCCGCTCAATGCCTGCAGCAGGCTGCCCCAGCAGCAGCAGGGTCTTGTCGACCGCCGCAGCCAGATCCGGGACCGAGTCGACCAGGGTGCCGTCCAGGTCAAACATCACCAGGCGCGGCAACTCCCCGTGAAACAGCTCGCGTAGCAGGCTCACCCGCGCGCCAGGGCCAGTTCGGCGCGCATGGCGTCAATCACCGTTTTGTAGTCCGGCTGATTGAAAATCGCCGAGCCGGCGACGAAGGTATCAGCACCGGCCGCCGCGATTTCACGGATGTTCTGCACATTGACCCCGCCGTCGATTTCCAGGCGAATGTCACGGCCACTGGCATCGATCAGAGCACGCGCTTGCTTAAGTTTTTCCAGGGTATGCGGGATAAATTTCTGCCCGCCAAAGCCTGGGTTGACGCTCATCAGCAGGACCATGTCGACCTTATCCATCACGTGCTTGAGCACATCCAGCGGGGTGGCGGGGTTGAACACCAGGCCGGCCTTGCAACCGCCCTCACGGATCAGCTGCAGGGAGCGGTCGATATGCTCGGACGCCTCCGGATGAAAGGTGATGTAACTCGCGCCCGCCTCGATAAAGTCGCCAATGATGCGATCCACTGGCTTGACCATCAGGTGCGCGTCGATTGGCGCGGTGATGCCGTACTTGCGCAGCGCCGCGCAGACCATCGGGCCAATGGTCAGGTTCGGCACATAGTGGTTATCCATTACATCGAAGTGCACGATGTCAGCCCCGGCGGCGAGTACCTTATCCACCTCCTCACCCAGGCGAGCGAAGTCAGCGGAAAGAATCGACGGAGCAATGGCGAAGGGTTGCATAACGCACCTCGGTGGCATTCACGGATGGCGCGCATTGTACCAGCCCCATCCCGGGCCTGGCGCACTCACCGACACCTGACAAAGCAGGACTGAAAAGGCTAGGCTGCGCCAACACGATACTCGCTGGAGAGCCCGATGCTTTCGCCCCCCGCCGCACTTGCCCTGAGCTTGCTGCTACTGACCGGCCCGCTGCATGCCGAAGAGCCAGACACCGCCCACCAAGCCGCCACTGCAACCGACACCGGCGCAGAACCGAGCGCAGCCGTACGCGCGCCCCTGGCCGAGCGCAGCGAAGTGGAAGCCAGCGCACTTGAGCAGCAACTGGGGCAAAAAGAACAGCAGCAGCTACAGGCTGGCGATGAACGCTTTCTGGCGCTCTGGCTACCGGCCAATACGCCCGAGCCCAGCGGCGCAGTAATTATCGTGCCGGGCGACGCGGAGCATGCCGATTGGCCGCAAAGTGTCGGCCCCTTGCGTCGCAAGCTGCCCAACAATGGCTGGCACAGCCTCAGCCTGACGCTGCCCGACCCAAAGGGTGACGCTGCGCCACTGCGCAGCCCAGCGCCAGACACTGGCGCCACAGCCGAAGGTGACCCGGCAACCACGCAGAAAGAAGAACACAGCACAAGCGCAGATGAGGCCAGTGCAGCAGCCAGCAGCAAGCCGATCGACAGCGCCGAAGCCACTGCAAGCAAAGTGAAAAACAGCGAAGAACAACAGCAGGCCCATGCACAGCGCGTCATGGTGCGTATCGAGTCCGCCATCGGCTTTGCCGAGCAACAGCACGCCAAGACCGTCGTCCTGCTTGGTCACGGCAGCGGGGCCTACTGGGCGGCGCGCTACCTGGCCGAACGCAAACCCGAGAATATCCGCAACCTGATATGGGTGGCCGCCGCGTTACCCGCCGGCTACACCCCACCGCTGGATGAGCTGATTGAGCAACTGCAGTTGGCCACCGGAGATTTCTATTACAAAGACCTGCCTAGCGACCGACTGGCGGCACTCAAACGCTCACAGGCCAGCAAACGCCAGAAGCATCCTGCTTACGTGCAGATTGCCATGAAGGCCCTGCCGGGCAACCGCGACGCTGAGCAGGAGCAACTCTACCGGCGCATCCGCGGCTGGCTGACGATGAGGCTGCAGGCGAAATAGACGTTTAGCGGAAACCGTGGCGCTGGCGAACCAGGTCATAGGCTTGATGCAGTTCACGGGTGCGCTCAGTGGCCTCGCGCACGCGCTCGGCTGAAGCGCCGCTACCGGCCAACTTGTCGGGATGATGGCGACTTAACAAACGCCGGTAAGCCTGCTTGATCTGCGCAGGTTCGGCATCGGCACTGACATTCAACAGGTTCAGGGCGCGCTGGTAGGCATCACTCGCGCTCGGCGTCAGCGGCCTGCGCTGCGGCGCATAAGCATCACTAAACTGCACCTGGGTGGCTGTCGAGACCTGCAACCACTTGCCCCACAGCATGATCAGCTCGCGCTCGGCCTGGTCGACCTTCCCATCAACCCAGGCCATCCGCCAGCAGGCGCGCAGCAGTGCGTCGCTACGTTCACGCTGACGCTGCAGAGGTGCGCGCAAGCTGTCGCGCCCCGTCTTGCCCTGGGCAAAGGCCGCGATCGCCTGACGCTGCCCTTCACCATCCAACCCTAGGCGCTGCATTTCCGCCCGTGCTTGCTGAATGTGCGCGGGCATGACACGCCCGCCGCACTTGGCCAGGCGTCCCAGCAAGACAAACAGCAGCCACTCATCGCGCGTCTCAGCGCGACCGCCCAGGCGCTCGCGCAAGGCCGCCCAAGACTGCAAACGCAAGCGTCGATCCAGCACCTGCCCCAGCAGACCGCCCAGCAGCGCGCCCGGAATACTCGCGACGGCCAGCCCGGCAACGGCCCCCAGCAGGGTCGCTGGCCAGAGCATCCTAAACGCGCGCCTCAAGCAAGGACTCGACATAGGCCAGCCGCTCATGGGTACCGACATCCACCCAGCAACCGGCAAACGACTCGCCACTGACCTGTCCAGCCGCCATGGCGGCGCGCAGCAAGGGGGCAAGCTTGAAGGCTCCGGCCTGGCAGTCGGCAAACAACGCCGGCGACAACACGGCCATGCCGCTATAAGTCAGGCTGTCCGGCGCGGCCTGCGCATCGCTGACCTGCCCGTCTCGCAGGCAAAAATCACCGCCCGCGTGATGGCCAGGGTTCGCCACCAGCACCAGATGGGCCAAACCCACCAAGGGACGGCGCAGCTCGGCACAGGGATAGTCG
>JAWWDH010000019.1:0-17335 GCA_033720015.1 Pseudomonas sp. | reverse complement strand
GCAGGCCGCAACGCCAACAGTCGCTCACTGAGTCGCTGTCTAAGCAATAAAAAAGCGCCTGAGGGCGCTTTTTTATTGGCAGGAAGCTAGGGCGTTTTTATTCCTGCGGTGTTGCTGGGGTCGTCTGCGGCATGGCGAAGTCATGCTGGCGCCAGGCTTCATAGACGGCCACGGCGACCGTGTTAGACAGGTTGAGGCTGCGGCAGCCGTCGCGCATCGGTAGGCGTAGGCGTTGCTCGGGCGGCAGGCTGTCGCGAACCTCCTGCGGCAGGCCGCGACTTTCCGGGCCGAACAGGAAGGCGTCGCCCGGCTGGTAGCTGACCTGGTGGAACGGCTGTGAGCCCTTGGTGGTGAACGCGAATACGCGCGGCTGACCGAGGCTTTCTAGGCAGCTGGCGAGGTCGCTGTGGCGCTGCAGAGTGGCGTATTCGTGATAATCCAGGCCGGCGCGGCGCAGGCGTTTGTCATCCAGGTCGAAGCCTAGGGGTTCGATCAGGTGCAGGTGGCAGCCGCTGTTGGCGCAGAGCCTGATAATGTTGCCGGTATTCGGTGGTATTTCCGGTTGAAAAAGGATGACGTGAAACATGCGCGGCTCCGAGCGTGAAGGCGAGCAGCATTCTACAGACCCGCGGCCCCGTCCGTGGGTGCGGGTGATCGGTTCATTGTCGTTGTTTGGCTTATTGATCGGGTTGATGATCGGTCGGATGTTTCAGCCGGACCCGCTCTGGCTCAAGCAGGTGGAGGTGCGTGAGCAAGGCCTTGAGCTGTGGTTCAACGTCGAGCCACTGCCGCGCGAAGAGCATGCCGGCGGTGTGTTTATCTTGCGCCTGGAGAGTTTTGGTCGCGAGCAGCAAGGTCAGTTGCGGGTGCAGGGGCGTTTGGCAAATTGGCGTTTGCAGCGCGAGCGCAAGGATCTGCTGCTGCGGGTGGTGGCGGCCCGGCCATTGCGCGGTGAGTGGCGCGCTGAAGAGGTGGACGGGCGCTGGCGGCTGGTGGTCAGCCTGGCGGAGCAATAAAAGTGGGGAGTCCCCGGCCTGCCTGTACCAAGGTCCCCAAAACTGGGATTGCTTGAGTCTATGCAGGCTGTGTGCCAGTTTTATTACGAGGCCTGAATGCCACGTAAACGCTGGGCTCTAGGGTGTTTTAGAAGCCCCTTGGTCGTGTGCAAATAGCGCGATTGAACCGCTGCTGTGCGTCAGGCTGATGTGGTGCATTGCCTTGGCGCATTTTCCGCCTGTGTGCCGTAATAACAGACAACGGGCCCACTGGCCCGTTGTCTTTTCTGCATGATGCGCTCACGGCTCAGTCGTCGCCATCGTCCTCGTCGGCGCTGTCGACGTTCATGCCCAGCTCCTTGATCTTGCGCGTCAAGGTGTTGCGGCCCCAGCCCAGCAGCACGGCGGCGTCGCGGCGGCGGCCGGCGGTATGCTTGAGCGCCGCTTCGATCATGATCCGTTCGAAGGCCGGTACGGCCGTATCCAGCAAGCTGGACTGACCGCGGCCCAGCGCCTGCTCGGCCCACTGCCGCAAGCCTTGCTCCCAGCTGCTGGCGGGGGCGTTTTCCTGCGGTTGGCTGAGCAGTTCGGGTGGCAGGTCGCCCACATGCACCTCGCGCCCCGAGGCCATCACGGTAATCCAGCGACAGGTGTTTTCCAGTTGGCGTACGTTGCCGGGCCAAGGCAGCTGCGCCAGGTAGTCTTCGGTCTCGGTTTTCAGCAGCTTGGGCTCAACGGCCAGCTCCAGCGCGGCGCGGCTGAGGAAATGCCGGGCCAGGGTGGGGATGTCTTCACGGCGGTCGGACAGGCGCGGGATGTGGATGCGAATGACGTTGAGGCGGTGGAACAGGTCTTCGCGGAACTTGCCGGCCTGCACCAGGGTTTCCAGGTCCTGGTGGGTGGCGGCAATGATGCGCACATCCACCTTGACCGGGGTGTGGCCGCCGACGCGATAGAACTCACCGTCGGCCAGCACGCGCAGTAGGCGGGTCTGGGTGTCGGCCGGCATGTCGCCGATTTCATCGAGAAACAGGGTGCCACCGTCGGCCTGCTCGAAGCGTCCGCGACGCAGATTGGCCGCGCCGGTAAAGGCGCCCTTCTCATGGCCGAACAGTTCGGACTCCATCAGGTCTTTGGGGATCGCCGCCATATTCAAGGCAATAAACGATGAGGCGGCGCGTGGGCTGTGGCGGTGCAGGGCGTGAGCCACCAGCTCTTTGCCGGTGCCGGACTCGCCGTTAATCAGCACGGTGATATTGGAGTGTGAAAGGCGGCCGATGGCGCGGAATACTTCCTGCATTGCTGGAGCTTCGCCGATGATTTCCGGCGTGGGTGGCTGCTCGATCGGTACGCTCAAGCCTTGCTGCTCCTGAGCGTGCTGATAGGCGCGCTTGACCAGAGCGACGGCTTCGTCGACGTCGAACGGCTTGGGCAGGTATTCAAACGCGCCGCCCTGGTACGAGGCCACTGCGCTGTCGAGGTCGGAGTGCGCGGTCATGATGATCACGGGCAAGCGCGGGTGCATCTCACGAATGCGCGCCAGCAGTTCAAGGCCGCTGGCACCGGGCATGCGGATGTCGGAAAGGATGACATCGGGCTGCTCTCGCGCCAGGCGGCTGAGTACGCCGTCGGCGCTGTCAAAACTCTGGGTGGTTATGCCTTCCTGCTGCAGGGCCTTTTCCAGCACCCAGCGGATGGAGCGGTCGTCATCGACAATCCAGACGGTTTCACTGCTGCTCATGACGGCGTTACTCCTTGTTCCAGCGGCAGGAAGATCGAGAACACGGTATGGCCAGGATGGCTCTCGCACTCGATCAAGCCTTGGTGCTGGCTAATAATGTTCTGGGTAATGGCCAGGCCCAGGCCGGTGCCGTCGGCACGCCCGCTGACCATGGGGTAGAAGATGGTTTCTTGCAGCTCCGCCGGGATGCCTGGGCCGTTGTCGATAATCTCGATTTTGGTTACCAGGCGATGGCGGCAATGGCCGATGGTGAACTGGCGCAGGGTTCGGGTACGCAGGGTAATGCGGCCCAGGCGCAGGTCGCTCTGTGCGGCAAGTGCCTGCATGGCATTGCCGACGATATTCAGCACGGCCTGGATCATCTGCTCGCGATCGATCAGCACATCGGGAATGCTCGGGTCGTAGTCGCGCAGCAACAGGATGCTGCCCTGGGTTTCGGCTTCGACCAGGCTGCACACACGCTCCAGCACCTCATGCACGTTGGTCATGGCCAGCGAGGGCAGCTTGTTCGAACCGAGCATGCGGTCGACCAGATTACGCAGGCGGTCGGCCTCCTCGATGATCACGTTGGTGTAATCCTTGAGGCTTTCTTCGGGTAGTTGGCGGGCCAGTAACTGCGCTGCACCGCGGATGCCGCCGAGGGGGTTTTTGATTTCATGGGCCAAACCGCGCACCAGGATTTTGGTGGTTTCCTGCTTGGACAGCTGCGCCTCTTCCTTGGTAATGCGCAGCAGTCGGTCGCGCGGATGCACTTCCAGCAGCAGCAGGGTTTCACCTCGGCTGAGGACCGGGGTTACGGCATAGTCGACGGTCAACGTCTGACCGTTAACCGAGGTCAGTACGGCTTCGCGTTTGTTGAACGGGTGAGCGTGCTGCACGGACTGGCGCAGCGCACTCAGCGCTTCGCTGGACTCGGTAAACAGCTCGCTGATGAACTGGCCGTGGCTGCGCTGGCCGCTGACGGCCAGGAGCATCTCCGCTGCCGGGTTCATGTACTCAAGACGCAGGTCGTCGTTGAGCAGCAGCGTGGCAGTGGTCAGGTTGTCCAATAGCAGGCGGTGCAGTGCGTCGTTGATGATCATAGTGGGATGTCAGCAGACCCTTGGGTTCCAGCAATGCAGCTGGAAAATGCAAGAAGCAAACCAAAGCCCCGAAAAGAAGCGTGTTTGGCCGTGGGATGCCGGAAATTAGCTGCTTACAGCGCAGCCGGGCCGAATGGAGCGACCCAAAACAGGGAGAGTATAGAAATGCCGGGCAGTAAGCGCACTGATTTGGTGCGCATGGCTGATTCAGATAAAGGGAACGAAGGGAATGTTTTTCTTTTCGGGTGGTTTGTCGCTGAGCGGGCATTCCGGGCGTACGCCGTAATCGGCCTTTTTGCAGGGGGTGATTTTGCGTTTCTGCGTCAGCGAGATGCGCTGCATGTGGAACGGTTGGCTGGGCGTGCGTTCGATGATGCGGCCTTCCTGGTCAATCACTTCCACGGCCAGTTGGTGGGTGCCGCGGTCGATATTTTCCAGTGGGAACACCGGGCTGCTCCCCGCTTCGCCCACTTGTTTGCCGTCCATGAGCAGGCGGTAGCTGTGCTGCGGGTACAGGCCCGGCTCGCTGTTGATACTGACAATCAGGTTGCCGGCGCTGTCGCGGATGGTGGCGTCGGGTTGCGGTACCAGAATGCGCAGCAGGCTGTAGCGCTGTGCAGGTTGCGGCGGGGCGCTGACAATCTGGGTGGGCGCTGGCGTCTGCATGGCTGGCATCGAGTTGCTGGGTGCCAGCTCGACACGCTCGGCATTGCCGGACTTGGGTTTGTCGGTGAAGACGCGATTGCCTTCGGCGTCTATGTAGGTGTAGACCTGCGCCAGTGAGGGCAGGGCAAGCAGCATCAGGCCGCAGAACAACAGGTTGCGCATAGGTCAGGGAGCTGGCTTGGGTTTAGGTGTCGGGCGTAGGGCTGGGCTACTGGTGTTGACCCGCTGTACGGTAAAGGTGCTGGTGGCGCTTTGCTGAATCGAGTGTTCGCCGCTGAGCACTTCCACGGCCAGGCTGTGCTCGCCGCGGTCGGCATTGCTCACTTGCAGGCGCGGCACGTTGCTTGGTTGGCCGTAAGGTTTGCCATCGAGCAGCAGGCGTAGGCGGTGGTTATTGGCCAGGCGCGGTTCTATCGTCACCCCGACGCTGAAGGTGCCGTTGTTGGCACGCATGGCTTCATCGTCAGGCAGGCCCGACAGCTGTAGCGTGCTGTAGGGCGCGGCCTGTGCCGTGGTATCGGTTACCGGCGCTGCTGGAGCGCTGGGTACTGGCATCGACACGCTATTGGTGGCAGGCAGTTCGACGTTTTCGGTCGATTGGCCCTCCGGTGGCTGGTCGGTAAATACCGTATTGCCATTGGCGTCGGTGTACTTGTAGATCTGTGCGCTGGCCGGCAGGGCCAGGCTCAGCAACAGGCAGATGAGTAGAGGGCGCATGCCTGACTCTCCCGGTTAATGTGCCCTAAGCCTTGCACTGGCCAGGCGCTCTGGCAAGCGTGTTGATGACTGGGCGTGTGTCAGCGCAGAAAACACCGGGTTAAACGGTGCTGTTGGGCTGTCACGCCGTGGCCATTTAACGCAAAAAGGCCACCCGAAGGTGGCCTTTTGTGTTGCGCGCTGGCTTAGACGCTGTAGTACAGGTCGTATTCCAGTGGGTGTACGAAGGTGCGAACCTTAACTTCTTCTTCCGATTTCAGCTCGGTGAAGGATTCCAAGAAGTCCTTGGTGAATACGTCGCCCTTGAGCAGGAAGTCGTGGTCGGCTTCCAGTGCTTCCAGCGCTTCTTTCAGGCTGCCGCACACTTGCGGGATCAGCTTGGACTCTTCTGGAGGCAGGTCGTAGAGGTTCTTGTCGGCTGCGTCGCCAGGGTGGATCTTGTTCTGGATACCGTCGATACCCGCCATCAGCAGTGCTGCGAAGCACAGGTACGGGTTGGCAGCTGGGTCCGGGAAGCGTGCTTCGATACGACGGCCGCGTGGGCTGGCGACGTAAGGAATACGGATCGAGGCCGAACGGTTGCGTGCCGAGTAAGCCAGCATCACCGGGGCTTCGAAGCCAGGCACCAGGCGCTTGTAGGAGTTGGTGGCTGGGTTGGTCAGGGCGTTCAGTGCCTTGCCGTGCTTGATGATGCCGCCAACGAAGTAGAGGGCGGTATCCGACAGACCGGCATAGCCTTCACCGGCGAAGGTGTTCTTGCCGTCTTTGGAAATCGACATGTGTACGTGCATGCCCGAACCGTTGTCGCCATACAGTGGCTTCGGCATAAAGGTCGCAGTGCGACCGTAGGCTTCGGCTACGTTGTGTACGCAGTACTTGAGGGTCTGTACTTCGTCGGCTTTGGTCACCAGGGTGTTGAAGCGCACGCCGATTTCGTTCTGGCCGGCTGCTACTTCGTGGTGGTGTACTTCAACGAACTGGCCCATTTCTTCCAGAGCGTTGCACATGGCGGTACGGATTTCGTGATCCGAGTCAGCTGGCGGAGTCGGCAGGTAGCCGCCTTTCACGCCGATGCGGTGGCCATTGTTGCCCTGGCGGCCTTCGGTATCGGCGTCGCTGTTCCACGAGGCTTGTTCGGAGAAAATCTTGAACATCGAGCCAGACATGTCCGACTTGTACTTAACGGAGTCGAAGATGAAGAACTCTGGCTCTGGGCCGACGAATACGGTGTCGCCGATGCCGGTGGTTTTCAGGAACTCTTCGGCACGCTTGGCGATGGCGCGTGGGTCGCGCTCGTAGCCCCGCATGGTCGATGGCTCAATCACGTCGCAGACCAGAATCAGGGTCGGCTCTTCGGTGAACGGGTCCAGTACAGCGGAGCTGTCATCTGGCAGCAGGATCATGTCGGAGGCTTCGATGCCTTTCCAGCCTTCGATGGAGGAGCCGTCGAACATCTTGCCGACTTCGAAGAAGTCTTCATCCAGTGCGTCGCGTGCTGGCATGCTGATGTGGTGCTGCTTGCCGCGAATGTCAGTGAAGCGCAGGTCTACCCACTTCACGTCGTGCTCTTTAATAAGTTGAATCGACTTCGACATGCTGTCCTCCAGGTGGCTAAGGCTCGAATGCTGAGCCCCTCAATGATTTGGTACGGCCGGCGGCATAGTCCTCCGGCGCATCCTGCCTCACAAGGGAGCAAATTGCATGCCAGTGCACCGGAGTGGGCGTGAGCCCTGAAAATAAGGGCTTTCTTGGGTCGTTTGGCGCGATCGAGGCAATATTTGCACCGTTATAGAGCGCTATAATTCTTGCATGCACCCATGTGGTGCGCTACTGGAGGGTGTGAGGATTTTTGATCAAAGCGTGAGCAATTTCCGCTATAATCCGCGCCCCTGTTTTTTCGCGGCCTCGGCACTCATTGTTTTCATGAAACTGATCGTTAAAGTCTTCCCAGAAATCACCATTAAAAGTCGGCCAGTGCGTAAGCACTTTATCCGGCAGCTGGCGAAGAATATTCGTTCGGTTTTGCGTGAGTTCGATCCACAGCTGCAGGTCAGCGGCGTGTGGGACAACCTGGAAATCGAAACCCAGATCAGTGAGCCGAAAACCCTGCAGGCGATGATCGAGCGTCTCAGCTGCACGCCGGGTATCACCCATTTTCTGCAGGTCGATGAATACCCGTTGGGTGATTTCGACGACGTGCTGGAAAAGTGCAAGCTGCACTTTGCCGATCAGTTGCCGGGCAAAATTTTCGCCGTACGCTGCAAGCGTGCCGGCAAACATGCGTTCAGCTCCATGGATATCGAGCGTTATGTCGGCAGCCAACTGCGCCAGCAGTGCGGCGCGGCCGGTATTTCGTTGAAAGATCCGGATGTTGTGGTGCGCATGGAGATCCGCGACCAGCGCCTGTTCGTCATCCATCACCAACACGAAGGTCTGGGTGGCTACCCGCTGGGTTCGCTGGAGCAAAGCCTGGTGCTGATGAGTGGTGGTTTCGACTCCACCGTCGCCGCCTATCAGATGATGCGCCGTGGCTTGGTCACGCACTTCTGCTTCTTTAACCTCGGTGGTCGTGCTCACGAGCTGGGCGTGATGGAAGTGGCGCATTACCTCTGGCAGAAGTACGGCAGCTCGCAACGCGTACTTTTTATCAGCGTGCCGTTCGAGGAAGTGCTGGGCGAAATCCTTGGCAAGGTCGACAACAGCCACATGGGCGTGATCTTGAAGCGCATGATGTTGCGCGCCTCCACGCGCATGGCCGAGCGTTTGCAGATCGATGCGCTGGTTACCGGCGAGGCGATCTCCCAAGTCTCCAGTCAGACCCTGCCAAACTTGGCGGTCATCGACTCGGCCACCGACATGCTGGTGCTGCGTCCGCTGTTGGCCAGTCATAAACAAGACATCATCAACACCGCCACGCAGATCGGCACCGCCGAATTCGCCAAGCACATGCCGGAATATTGCGGGGTGATTTCGGTCAACCCGACGACCAAGGCGAAGAAACTGCGTGTTGAACACGAAGAAAGCCAGTTCGATATGGCCATTCTGGAGCGTGCACTAGAGCGCGCCACGCTGTTGCCGATCGACAAGGTGATCGACGAGCTGGGCAAGGATATTCAGGTTGAGGAAGTCAGCGAAGCGCTGGCCGGCCAAGTGATTATTGATATCCGCCATCCCGATGCCGCCGAGGATCAGCCCCTCGAGCTGCCCGGTATTGAAGTACAAGCGCTGCCTTTTTATGCCTTGAACAGCAAGTTCAAGGAGCTAGATGACGCGCGCCAATACCTGCTGTATTGCGACAAAGGCGTCATGAGCCGTTTGCATGCCCATCACTTGCTTAGCGAGGGGCATGCCAATGTGCGCGTTTATCGTCCGACATAAAACACCCGGGTTGAATGGCGGGAGCATCCGCCATCGCCCTCCCGACATACCGGCGGCGTGAAACATGCTTTTACGCCGCCGAGCAGAAATCGCATTTAGTTAATACTCGCCACCTACACTAGGCGGCACACCGAATCCTCTGATTGAGATACACACGTGATCGAGAAACTACGCAACATCGCCATCATTGCCCACGTTGACCATGGTAAAACCACCCTGGTTGACGCCCTGCTGCGTCAATCCGGCACCCTGGAGCGCAGCGAGCTCAACGATGAGCGCGTGATGGACAGCAACGACCAGGAAAAAGAGCGCGGTATTACCATCCTCGCGAAGAACACCGCGATCAACTGGGGTGGCTACCACATCAACATCGTTGACACCCCCGGCCACGCCGACTTCGGTGGCGAAGTTGAGCGCGTGATGTCGATGGTTGACTCCGTGCTGCTGGTGGTTGATGCCCAAGACGGCCCGATGCCGCAAACCCGCTTCGTGACCAAAAAGGCCTTCGAAGCCGGCCTGCGTCCAATCGTGGTGATCAACAAGATTGACCGTCCGGGCGCGCGTCCTGATTGGGTTCTGGACCAGATCTTCGACCTGTTCGACAACCTCGGCGCGACCGAAGAGCAGCTGGACTTCAAAGTGGTCTACGCCTCGGCACTGAACGGTGTTGCTGGTCTGGATCACGCCGAGATGAGCGAAAACCTGGATCCGCTGTACCAGTCGATCATCGACAACGTTCCGGCTCCTGCGGTTGACGTTGATGGCCCGTTCCAGATGCAAATTTCGGCACTGGACTACAACAGCTTCCTCGGCATTATCGGCGTTGGCCGTATTGCCCGTGGCAAGGTCAAGCCAAACACCCCAGTAGTGGCTATCGACGCCAACGGCAAGCGCCGCAACGGTCGTATCCTCAAGCTGATGGGTCACCACGGCCTGCACCGCGTGGACGTTGAAGAAGCCGGCGCGGGTGACATCGTCTGCGTCAGCGGTATGGACCAGCTGTTCATCTCCGACACCCTGTGCGATATCAACAATGTTGAAGCGATGAAGCCGCTGACCGTCGACGAGCCGACCGTATCCATGACCTTCCAGGTCAACGATTCGCCGTTCTGCGGTAAAGAAGGCAAGTTCGTCACCAGCCGTAACATCAAAGAGCGTCTGGACAAAGAGCTGCTGTACAACGTGGCTCTGCGTGTTGAAGAAGGCGACAGCGCCGACAAGTTCAAGGTTTCCGGCCGTGGTGAGCTGCACCTCTCGGTACTGATCGAAACCATGCGTCGCGAAGGCTTCGAAATGGGCGTTGGTCGTCCAGAAGTGATCATTCGTGTGGTCGACGGTGTTAAGCAGGAACCCTTCGAAAACGTCACCATCGACACCCCGGAAGATTCCCAGGGCAAGGTCATGGAAGAGATGGGCCTGCGTAAGGGCGACCTGACCAACATGGTGCCGGATGGCAAGGGCCGTGTACGTCTGGGATACAACATCCCGGCTCGTGGTCTGATCGGTTTCCGTAACCAGTTCCTGACCCTGACCAACGGTGCTGGCATCCTGACCTCGATCTTCGATCGCTACGACACCATGAAGTCGGGCCACATGTCCGGCCGCCAGAACGGCGTACTGGTTTCGGTTGAAACCGGCAAGGCACTGACCTACTCCCTGGAAACTCTGCAGGCGCGTGGCAAGCTGTTCGTTGAACACGGTCAGGAAATCTACAACGGTCAGATCGTGGGTCTGAACAGCCGTGACACCGACATGGGCGTCAACCCAACCAAAGGCAAGAAGCTCGACAACATGCGTGCTTCGGGTAAAGACGAAACCATCGCTCTGGTACCACCGGTCCGCTTCACCTTGGAGCAGGCCCTGGAATTCATCCAGGACGACGAGCTGTGTGAAGTGACGCCGAAGTCGATCCGTCTGCGTAAGAAGATCCTCGACGAAGGCGAGCGCACCCGCGCTGCCAAGAAAGCCAAGAACTGATCCAGTCCTAGCTAACTGAAAAGCCCCCGCCGGCGAGAGCCGGCGGGGGCTTTTTCTTGCGTGGGTAAAAAGTGGCTGACCCAACAGGTTGTTAACGGAATTTTCACAGGCGGGCTGGCATAAAGGCTGCGGTCATTCAGTTGTCATGAGGTTGCTATGTCTGCAGGGCTGCAAGTGTCGCCGCGTAAACGCGTGGATTGGGCTGGGTTGGGTTGGGCGTTTTTGTTCTTCTGGTATTTTTCCGGGGTTACCCAGTTATTGATCCAGCTGACCGGTACGGCAGGGTTTTCCGGCTTTCGTCAGGCACTTTTGGTCAGCGCTTTGTGGCTGGTGCCCTTGCTGTTGTTTCCGGCGCGCGCACGGCAATTAGCCGCGGTGATTGGTGCGCTGCTGTGGCTCTGCTCATTGGGCAGTTTTGGTTACTTCCTGGTGTACGGTCAGGAGTTCTCGCAGAGCGTGATCTTTATAATGTTCGAGTCGAACATTAACGAGAGCCGCGAATACCTGATTCAGTACTTCGCCTGGTGGATGCTGCCGGCATTTGCTGCCTATGCGTTAGGTGGCTGGCTGCTCTGGCGCAAGGTGCGTCCGGTGTATCTGTCACGTCCTGGCGCATTGGTTGCGGCGGCCCTGGCGGTCTTCGTGTCCGTGGGCTATCCAGCGCTGCGTCAGTTCAACAAGCACGACAGCTGGCAGGCCGGGTTTGATAACTTTGCTCAGCGCATTGAAGCGGCTACGCCTTGGCAGCTGGCGGTGGGCTACAAGAATTACAGCGAGCAACTGGCCAATATGCAGGTGCTGTTGGCCGAGAATGCCAGCATTCCCCCTTTGGCTAACCTGAAGGATGCCCATGCCGGGCAGCCCGCGACCTTGGTGTTGGTGATCGGCGAATCAACCAACCGTCAGCGCATGAGCCTGTATGGCTACCCGCGTCAGACCACCCCGGAGCTGGATGGGCTGCGTGATCAGCTGCAGGTGTTCGATAACGTGGTCACCCCGCGTCCGTACACCATCGAGGCGCTGCAGCAGGTGCTGACCTTTGCCGATCAGGAGCATCCGGAGCGCTATCTGACCACGCCGTCGGTGATCAACCTGATGAAACAGGCGGGTTACAAGACCTACTGGATCACGAACCAGCAGACCATGACCAAGCGCAACACCATGCTCACGACGTTTTCCGAGCAGGCCGATGAACAGTTCTACCTGAACAACAACCGTGAGCAGAACGCGCGTCAATACGACGGTGATGTGCTGGCACCTTTTGCCAAGGTGTTGGCCGATGGCGCGCCGCGCAAGTTCATCGTGGTGCACCTGCTCGGTACGCATATGAGCTACCAGTACCGTTATCCACCAGCGTTTGAGCGTTTTACCGATCGCTCGGGCGTCCCGGATAACGTCACGGACGATCAGCTGCCGACCTACAACAGCTACGACAACGCCGTGCTGTACAACGACCATGTGGTGGCCAGTCTGATCAAGGATTTGTCGGGCGCGCAGGCCAATAGCATGCTGCTGTACCTCTCGGACCATGGTGAAGCGGTGTTCGATGCGCCCAAGCCGGATGTGCTGGGGCGTAACGAGGCGGCTCCCACCAGCCCGATGTACACCGTGCCGTTTATTCTCTGGAATTCGCCGCAATGGCAGGCGCAGCAAGCGCGTGACTTCAGCGCGGCGCTGTCACGGCCTTACAGTTCCTCGCACTTTATTCACACCTGGGCCGACTTGGCCGGGCTGCGCTTTGATGAATATGACGCGCATAAAAGCCTGGTCAGTAATGACTTCCAGCCGATGCCGCTATTGATTGGTAACCCGGCGCAGCCGAAGAGTTTGATCGACTTCAGTTTGATCAAGCCGAAGCCGGCTGCCCGCCTCAATCAGCTTGCGCAGCGTGAGAAGGGCTCTAAGGCCAAGCTTTAAGCGCGCTGGAGTAGCGCGAGTGACGGCCAATTGGCTGAAGCTCAGCGCATCAAGCGATTAGGCAGCGTTTGACTTGCTGCCTTGAGGCTGAGGTCGGCAGGGGCGCCCGCTGTGAATGCTCGCGCCTTGCCGTTGCCGTTGCCGTTGCCGTTGCCGTCGCGGGCAAGGTGCTGCCATTGCGTCTTCTCACCCGCATGTGCGGGCGGAGCACCCTGCCATGCGCATATTGCCGTCTCAGCCGCGTACGCGGTGCTCAGCTTTTCGGCTTATAAGCACAGTAGCCTGGGCGCGGGCCGATTTTCGGGTGGTTGCGGCAGGTGTCCGGGCGCTTTTCGTAAATGGTACACAGGCGGGTCTTGCGGTCCAGGTAGTAGCAGTCGTTGTTGCTCATGCGGGTTATGGTGAACGTCCCCGACTTTTGGTGGAAACGCTCGACAAGACCCTCTTTCTGTAAGCGTTTAGCGATGTTCTTCGGTGGCTCGCTGCGCTCGAACTCGTCGACCACGCCAATACGGATCAGGTCGCCTAGGCGCACTTCGACCGGCAGGGTGCAGCAGCTGGACATGCAGCTGTGGCACATATCAGCGGTGTATTTAGCCCAGGTATCCAGGCGGTCGAGTTCGGCGGCGGCAATCAGGTTGTTTTTCATCGGGCTGGGCGTGCGTCGGTTGGGCGGCGGGCGATGATAGCGGGCCTGAAGGTTTTTTGAATGACAATCTGCCAGCTGGTTACATTTTGCATTGCCGTGGCTGCGCAATAGTTACCTGTGCTGTGATGCACACGGCATTCGTCTCTTAGGGCATGGCGCGGCAAGCCTCTTATACTGCTGCACACTTTCTGCCCAGCATTTGGCAATGCGATGTTCGGGCTCTATCTGCATAGGAATGCACTGCATGCAATGGATTTTCATGCTGGTCGGCCTGGTGCTCGGCGCTTTGGCGGATGAAACACTGAGCGCCGCGCTGATCGGTGCATTGCTTGGTTTAGGGTTGGGACAGGCCCTCAGGCTGCACGTTCTGGCGCGTGAGAACGCCGCACTAACCGCGCAGCTTAAGGCCTTCTCCCAGCGCTTCGAGCAAGGTACCGCCGCCCTCTACGCGCGCTTACAGCCACTGGAGCAGGGCGCCGCCGCCGCGCCTGAGGCGCAACCCGTCCCGAAGTCTGTCAGTCCTGCAGTTGAGCCGGCACCCGTCGTCAGTGCCCAAGCGGCTGAGGTTGAACTCGATTGGACACTGGACTTTGATCTGCCCGAGCCCGAGCCCGAGCCCGCTGCGGCAATGCAGGCTGCGCCAGAGCCGCTAAGCGAAGCGCCCCGACAAGTGCCTGCATCACCCTGGAAACCTGCTGCACCACGTCAGCCGAGCCTGATTGCACGCGGGTTTAGCGCAGCGAAGAACTGGCTGCTGGGTGGCAATACGGTGCTGCGCGTCGGCGTGGTGCTGTTGTTTATCGGCCTGGCGTTTCTGCTGCGCTATGCCACCGAAGGCATGGTGGTGCCGGTGGAGCTGCGTTATGCCAGTGTGGCCGCCAGTGCCATCGCGCTGCTGGGGCTGGGCTGGTGGCTGCGCGAGCGTAATCCCAACTACGCCTTGATGTTGCAGGGCACCGGGATTGCGGTGCTGTACCTGACGGTATTTGCCGCCATGCGCCTGCATCCGTTGCTCGACCCAGGCATGGCGCTGGGCTTGCTGGTCGTGGTGACGCTATTCTCGGCGATTCTGGCGATCAAACAGGATGCCCTGGGTCTGGCAGCCGCGGTGGCCCTAGGCGGTTTTGCCGCGCCTATCCTGACCAGTACAGGCAGCGGTAACCATGTGGCGCTGTTCAGCTATTTTGCCCTGCTCAATGCCGGCATTTTCGCCATCGCCTGGTTCAAGGCCTGGCGGGTGCTCAACATGATCGGCTTTGTCGGTACCTTCGGTATCGGCTTCGCCTGGGGCATTCGCTCCTACACCCCGGAATTGCTCTGGAGCACCGAGCCATTCTTGCTGCTGTTCTTCCTGATGTATGTGGCCATCGGCCTGTTGTTTGCCCGGCGCAAGCTGCGTGAGGCAGCAGATGCGCCCGAGGGCCGCGATGACATGCTGCGTTGGGCGGCGCGTAAAGGCGACTATATCGACGCCACGGTGCTGTTCGGTCCGCCGCTGGTGGGCTTTGGCTTGCAGTTCGCACTGGTGCAGCACATTGAGTTCGCTGCGGCCTTCAGTGCCTTGGCGCTGGGCCTGTTCTACTTAGTGCTGGCGCGGCTGCTGGTCAATCGTACCGGTGAGCGTGCAGTGTTGCTGGTGGAAACCTGCCTGGCGCTGGGCGTGGTGTTCGCCAGTTTGGCCATTCCTCTGGGGCTGGATGCACGTTGGACCTCGGCGGCCTGGGCCGTGGAAGGCGCGGGGATTTACTGGCTGGGCCTGCGCCAACAGCGCAATTTGGCGCGGGCGTTCGCCCTGTTGCTGCAGGTTGGCGCCGCGTTGGCGTTTGCCATCGGTTTACGCGAAGGCGAGCACAGCTTGTTGGACGGAGCGCCGCTGGGCGCGCTGATGCTCGGCATAGCCTTGCTATTCAGCTATTGGCAATTACGCCAGCACGCCGCCGAAGCGAGCCGCTGGGAAGTGCGCGGTGCGCCGTTCTTGGCGGCGGCGGGGTTGGCGTTTCTCTACCTGATAGCGCCGCTACTGTTTGCTGCCCAAGGCACTGCGATCAGTTGGGCGATTGCCGGTGTGCTGACGCTATGGCTGGGCCTGCGGTTGCAGGCGCGCAGTTTCCTGTTCAGCGCTTTTGCCGTGCAATTGCTCGGTGGTCTGGTGTTTATGCTGGATATGGCCAGCAATGCCGTCGCCGGGGCGGGCGGCTTTGCCGCCGGTTGGCAGGGCTTGCTGACGTCCTCGCTGATTGGTTTTGGGCTTATTGGCGGAATGCTGCTGGCCGCCCGTGATCCGCAGGTCGGTGAGGATCGCCGCCTGTTGCGCGGCCTGTCCGTGGTGCTGTTGGTCGGCCTGGTGTTCCTCAACCTGGCGGTGCTGTTCGTCTTGCCCTGGGCCACCGCCAGCGCGGTATGGGGCGGCAGTGGGTTACTGATCATCTGGCTGAGTCTGCATCTGCAACAGCGCGCCAGCTTTATCTTCGGCCTGTTATTGCAGGTGCTGGCCGGATTGGTGTTCCTCGCGGTCAGCCCGTTGCTGTTTGGTCAGTTGTCTGCCGAGGGCATTCGGCCCCTGGCCCATATGGACTTCTGGACGCCGCTGGTGCTCGGTGTGGCGGCTCTGATCGGCGCCTGGCGCTTGCAGCAACTGGCGCGCCGTGAAGTGCCGAGCGCGTTGGGTAATGTCAAACTGCTGGGCTTGGCGCAGCTGTTACTGGTGTGGGGCGCCGCCTGGTGGGCGGTGGCCTTAAGTAGTGAAGTGCTGCGTTTTGTCGCCGCCGAATGGCAGGCCAATGCCTTGCTTGGGCTATTGGCGGGTAGTGTGGCGCTGGCGGCGCTCCTCGCGCCGCGCACACGCTGGGCTGAACTGGCGTTGCTCTGTTGCCTGCTGATTCCGCTGGCTGGCGTGGTGGTGCTGCGTGCCTGGCACACCACCTATGAGCCCGCGGCGCAGTTCGGCTGGTTGGCCTGGGTGCTGCTGTTTACCGTGCACTTCTGGGCATTGCGCCGCCTGGCTGGGCAATTGCCAGCGGGCGCCCTAAGCGCGGTGCATGTCCTCGGTTGCTGGTTACTGCTGGGCGTATTGGCGCTGCAACTGCGTTATCTGTTCCTGGTCTTGTCGGAGCAGTACAACGCCTGGCGCTGGTTGGGCTGGGCGCTGCTGCCGAGTGGTTATGTGTGGTTGATGTCGCTGCAGCGGCGTTGGCCTTGGCCAGTGGGCGTGTACTTGAGGGAATACCGTTTGCTGGCAGCTGCGCCATTGGCGTTGCTGCTGCTGGGCTGGTTCTGGCTGGCTAACGCCGCCAGTGCCGGTGATGCTCAGCCGCTGGCCTACTTGCCGCTGCTCAACCCGCTGGAGTTGGGCCTGTTGTTTGCCCTGGGTGCGGTGTTCGCCTGGTCGCGCACGGGGCTGGTTGAATTGGGCATGAACCCCGTGCGCAGCCAGTGGCTGACCCAAGCGCTGGCCGGGGCTTCGTTGTTTGCGCTGCTCACGGCCATGGTCATGCGCACCGCCCACCATTGGGGTGGCGTGCCCTATCAGCTGGATGCGTTGCTCGACTCAATGCTGGTGCAGCCCGGGCTGTCGATTGTCTGGACGCTGATTGCCCTGCCGCTGATGGTCTTCGGTAATCGCTTGGGGCGGCGCGAGCTGTGGCTGCTTGGCGCTGCGTTGATCGCAGTGGTGGTGGCCAAGCTGTTCTTTGTCGAGCTGAATAATCGCGGTGGCCTGGAGCGCATCGTGTCATTTATTGGGGTGGGTGTATTGCTGCTGGTGGTGGGCTATTTCGCCCCCTTGCCGGCCCGTCCGGCGGATGCGGAACAGCCGCAGGAGCACGCATGATGAGTCGTTTAACCCGCGCAGCGCTGAGCACGCTGTTGGCTGGGGCGCTGTTTAGTGCCCAAGGCTTGGCGCAGGAAAAAATTGATGACTACGCCGTGCAGCTGCCGCTGACCCTCGCTGGCGAAGGCCCTTGGTATCGGCTAGATGTGCCAATGGCAGTGCATTTCGCCGCGCGCTATGGCGACCTGCGTGATTTGCGGGTGTTCAATGCTGAAGGCCAGACGTTGGCCTATGCACTTGTCGCCGGGCAGGGCGATTTGCGCGAAAGCCCGCAGGAACATGCGGTGAGGGGGTTCCCGCTGTATGCCGAGCAGGACGACAGCATAGGCGCGCCCAATCTGCGGGTGCAGCGCAGCAGCAGTGGTACCTTGATCGAACTGCCCG
>JAWWDH010000018.1:0-17821 GCA_033720015.1 Pseudomonas sp. | reverse complement strand
TAACGACAGCACCACCTCCGGCGGCACCCTCACCTATGCCGTCGCCACCGGTGTGGCCAACGGCGCCCTGGTGTTCAATGCCGACGGCAGCTACAGCTACACCCCGGACGCCAACTTCAACGGCGCCGACAGCTTCACCTATACCGTCACCGACGCTGCCTCCGGCGAGTCCAGCACCCAGACCGTCAGCCTCACCGTCAACCCGGTTAACGATGCCCCAACCATCAGCGCTCCCGCCCTGCTGGCAGCCGTTGAAGATATCGCCTCGCCACTAACAGGCTTCAGCGTCGCTGATATCGATGCCGGTACCGCCAACGTCGTAGCCACTCTGACGGTAGCCAGTGGCACGCTGTCAGCCAGCAGCAGTGCAGGTGTAGCAGTAGCGGTATTCAACGCGGGCGGAACCCTGTCACTCACCGGCAGCGTCAGCGCTATCAATGCTTTTATTGCTGCAGCTGAGGTGAGCTATACCAGCGCCCCCGATGCCAGCGGTGACGTCGCCTTGACACTGAGAGTGAACGACAACGGCAACACTGGTAGTGGAGGTATAAAGTTTGCTTCCACGAACAGCGTCATTCAGATCGCCCCAGTCGCCGATGCACCGCTAGTAAACGTAGAGTTCGGAACCCCTGCCGAAACCACCACAACCATCAATAACAGCAATGCAAACAGTGCTGGGCAGGGCTTTACCGTTAGCGCGTTCAGTCTCAATGGTAACGTCGGGGAGATCGCGTTCAATGACAGCCCAATAGGTTTCGGGGTTGCCGGCGGTGCTTCTGGCGATAACACCGAGCTCGGCCAGAGAAACGGGAACTCAGAACGTCTCAATGTGGTTTTCGACACGGCGGCATCCAGCGCAACGGTGACGCTTGCATGGTTGAACCCAAGCGAAAGAGCCGAATACAAGCTTTTCGACAGCGATGACACACTGATTGGCGGTGGCATCCTCAGCGGGGTAACTGACCAGATCGACCCCCCTGTTACCCTGACGAGTACAAACGGTAGCCCGATCAGCCGAATCGAATTCACGGCTCCGAGCGGCGGGGACAACGATTACTTGATCCATTCAATCAGTTATGTGTCCAGCTCAAGCTACCCGGTCACCATCACTGTAACGCCGACGGATATCGACAATTCCGAATCGATTAGCGAAATCACCGTTTCCATACCTACCGGTGCCACCTTGTCTAATGGCACGCAGAATCCCGACGGAACCTGGTCGCTGCCGCTGGTAAGTGACGGCAGCTATAGCGTGGCGGTGGATGCAACGACCAAGGCTGTGACGATCAGCGGGCTCGACATGACGGTTCCCGCTAACCTGACCGGCACACCTAGCGTGATAGTAGCTGCCACTGTTGTGGATGGCAGCGACACGGTAAATGCAGTGACCGGCTCATCTGGCAATAACTTCATCAACGGCAGTGCAGATGACGACATCCTGAGCGGCGGGCTGGGCAACGACACCTTGAGCGGTGGCACAGGTGCAGATACCTTCCTTTGGCGCTCCGGTGAAACGGGCGATAACGTGATCACAGACTTCAATGCCAGCGAAGGTGACAGCATCGATCTGCGCGATCTGTTACAGGGCGAAACCGACGGGACTATCGACAACTTCCTGCAACTGGTCACCAGTGCAGGCGGCACCTCGACCCTGCTGATCAGCACCGAGGGTCACTTGAACGATGGCGGCGGCACGCCGGCTACCAACGCCGACACCTCCATCGAGCTAACCGGAGTGAATCTATCCAGCAGCAGTATCAGCTCGCTGATCGCCGGTGCCGATCCGACCATCAAGATCGACCACACCTGACAGCCAAAACCCCGCTAACATCGGTTAGCGGGGTTTTCGTTCAAAGGAAGCCGTTGGCGCTAAGGAGTGCTCGATGTTGTATGTGAAACGCGATACCTGGGGCAATCTGCAGCAGGTTCAGGCATCACCGTTCGAAGGCATGGATGGTGAGCTTGCTGCTGATGATCAGGAGGCGCTGGCCTGGTTTGCCAATCAGACTGTGGAAAGCAGTCTGCTCCAGCTCCAGCAGAGCGACCTGGATATGATCCGGGTACTGGAAGATCTGATCACCGTGCTGATCCAGAAAGGGGTTGTGCGCATCACCGACTTGCCCGAAGCGGCGCAGAGCAAACTGGTCGGCCGCAGCAAGGCACGGGACGCCCTTGGCGGGTTGAATCGGCTGATCAATGACGATGAATCCGGGTTGATCTGAGCGTCTCCCGGGTTACCGCCAGTATTCCTGAAGGATGGGGCGGATCCTTTCGCGGACAAGTCCGCTCCTGCACGGCGGCAGTCCCGTAGCCCGGTTGAAATCCGGGAATATTTGTCGGCATCCCCATCGCCCCCGAATAGCACCCGGGTTACGGCGCTGCGCTCATGCCTTGTCGCCCAGCCTGGATTAGCCTTGGCGTAATCTGGTTAACGCTCCCCGGATTACGCTGGAACTGATCCAGGCTACGGTCTTGCGAGCAATCCCTGACGGGAGTCACCTCAAACCCAGGGCCCCGGCTCGCCGAACAAGCGGCCCTGTACGCCCTCGATCCCCATGTCGCGCAGCGCCTGCCACTCGCCGTCGGTTTCGACCCGCTCGGCTATCAGCGGCAGGTCGATGCTGTTGGCTGCCCGCTGCATGGCCTCGATGAACAGGCGCTTGTCGTTCTCGGCGTCGATGGCGCGGATATAACTGCCATCCACCTTGAGGTAGCTGAGGCCGAGCTTGGCCAGGTTGCCGATCATGCTGAAGCGTCCGCCGAAGTGCTGCAGCCCCAGGCTGAAGCCAAGGCTGCGCAGACGCACGGTCAGCGCCTCCAGAGCCGCGGCATCGGGCAACTGATCTTCGTCCAGCTCCAGGGTCAGGCGCGCCCCCAGGTGCGCATGCTGACGCAGCCGTTCATAGAGTTGCTGCAGGGCCTGCGGGTCGCGAATGGTGCTGCCGGAGAGACTCAGGGCGACGCAACTGCTGTTGCTCTGCAGCTGGGCCAAGACCCAGTCGAGCATGGCCAGGTCGAGACGGGTGGCCCAACCGAAACGCTCGAGCCAGGGCAGAAAACGCCCCGCCGGCACCGGGTTGTTCTGCTCATCGAGCAGGCGCGCCAGCACCTTGAGGTGCAAGACCCGAGCAGGATCAGCCGCACTGACCACCGGCTGTACATACAGCTGAAAACGCCCCTGATTGAGCGCCTGATCCAGCAGGCCGTGCCAGCTCTGCCGCTCATCGGCGGCAGGCCGCTGCGTGTCGTGATCGCTACAGGCCCAGTTCTGCAGGCTCTGACTGCTGGCCTGGGCCAACGCTGCATCCAGCGCTGCATACAGCGCAGTGAGCTGATCGCCCGGCGCGAAGGCCGTCATGCCGATATGCGCAACCGGCAAGCAGTCGCTGGCACCGGTCTGCTGCAGGCTGATCAGGGCACTGTCCAGGCTCTCTGCCAACTGCTCCGCTTCACTGCGATCAAGACCGGCGGCCAGCACGGCAAACTCGCCGCCCCGGTTGCGCGCCAGCAGGTAGCGGCCCTGGCTGATTTGTTGCAACTGCACGGCTATGGCCTTGAGCAACTGGTCGGTACGCTGGCCACCCAGACGCTGGTTGAGCCCGGCCAGATCATTGACCCGCAGTAGCAGCATGAAGCCGCTGCCGGCGTGTTCATCGACACCCACGCGCGCCTGCAGCTGCAGATCGAAGTAGCGTCGGTTGGCCAGCCCGGTGAGGCTGTCCTGATAGGCCTCGGCACGCAGTTTCTCGCTGCGCGCGGCTTCCTCGGCGAACAACGCCTTGAGCTTCTCGACCATCTGGTTCATGGCATTGACCACCCGGCGAAACTCGGGAGTCTTGGGCAGCTCGGGCAGGCTGAGAAACTCACGCCGGGCAATGGCGTTGGACTGCTCGACCATGTAATCCAGCGGGCGCAACTGGCGTTTGAGCAGCAGTGCGCCCAGACCGATGCAGAGCACGCCACTGAGCGCCAGCCACAGCAGGATCCCGAGGGCGCTTTGCCAGAGTTTGCCAACGGCGAACAGCGGATGGCTGACCACCTGCACCCGCGCCGCCTGGCGCCAGCCGTCGCTGACGATGGCATCACCGCTGGCGGGCGCCAGATCCACCAGGCTGGCGAACCATTGCGGCGCCTCCCCGCTGACCGGCACACCCGTGCGCTCGACTATCACCTGCCCGTTCGCCGGGTCGAGCACCCTGATGCTCTCGAAGTAGCCACTGTCGAAAACCGAACTGACCATCAGCTCGATCATCGCCACATCCTTGACATGCGGGCTCAGCGACAACCCCAAAGCGGTCGCCGTATCCTGGGCATGGGCACGCAATTGGTTGACCTGCTGCTCCCGCGAACTCTCCACGCTGATCAGAAAACTGCCGGTGAAACTCACCAGCATCAGCACGCAGATGGCGATAAACAATTGCTTGAACAGTGACATCAACCACTCCTTCGGGTCGCTCTCAAGGGAAGCCTTCGGCCCGCATTTTTCTCAACAGATCCTGCCAGCGCGAGAGGCGCTTGCTGTCTCCGACTTGTTTGCCGCCGCCGGCACCGGGCAGCCACAGCCCCTCGGCGTTGAAGGCATAGACAGGCACCAGGTCTTTACGCTGGCTGGCAGGTTCGATGGCATCGATCAGGTTATCCAGCACCAGCGGTATGGCCTGGGGGTGCTGGTAATAGGTGAGCACCATGTGCGCCTGGTTCAACCGCACCGCCTTGACGTAGGTGATACGCAGTTTTTCACTCGGCACACCCAGCTGGCGCAGGCTGAAGTACTTGGCGAGGGCATAGTCCTCGCAATCGGCGGCACCGCGAAACAGCGCCTCGACTGGAGTAGCCCAGTAATCGTTGACCTTCCATATCTGGATATCGTCACGAAAGCGCAGGCGCAGGTTGAAGAAGCGGTTGACCGCTTGCAGCTGCTCCATTTCGCTGACGCCTGCCTGCTCCTGCAGCAGTCGTTGCCAATCATCGATGCGCCCACGGCCCTGCCCAAGCGGCCCGTACAACTGCTCGGCACGCTTGCTGATCAGGTTGAAATCCCAGTCGGCCTGCAACGCGCCGCAGGCCAGCAACACGGCCACCAGCCAGGCCGCCACCCATGGCCAGCGACGATATGCGCGCACAACTTCGATACGACCAGTCTGCAAACTGAGGATTCCACACATCAGGCCCGCGCCATGTTGCGGGCGACACAGGCAAAACACAATTGCCAACTGCCATCATCTGGGACAGCGTACGGGGAGGTAGTCCGGATCGGCCGCCAGCGGCGGCGATCCCGCGACCCGAACGCCAGCGGCGGCACGCTCAAGGTTGCTCAGGGCTGGCCGATCTTCTCCAGTGCCTGCTCCAGGGTGTCGACGCTGCGCTCGATATCGTTCAGCTTGTCCAGGCCGAACAGGCCGATACGGAAAGTCTGGAAGTCCGCCGGTTCGTCGCACTGCAGCGGCACCCCGGCGGCGATCTGCAAGCCTTGCGCGGCGAACTTCTTGCCGCTCTTGATCTCCGCGTCGTCGGTATAGCAGACCACCACCCCGGGCGCCTGGAAGCCGGCGGCGGCGACGCTCTTGAAGCCCTTGCGGGTCAACAGCGCGCGCACCCGGTCGCCCAGTTCCTGCTGGCTCGCACGCACCCTGGCGAAGCCCAGGCTTTCGGTTTCCTGCATCACCTCGCGAAAGCGCGCCAGGGCGTCGCACGGCATGGTGGCGTGGTAGGCATGGCCGCCCTGTTCGTAGGCCTGCATGATCTGCAGCCACTTTTTTAGGTCGCAGGCGAAGCTGCTGCTCTGGGTCGCCTCGACGCGCTGCTGGGCCGCTGCACTAAGCATCACCAGGGCGCAGCAGGGCGAACCGCTCCAGCCTTTCTGCGGCGCGCTGATCAGCACATCGATGGAGCAAGCCTGCATGTCGACCCAGAGCGCACCCGAGGCGATGCAGTCGAGGACGAACAGGCCGCCCACCCCGTGCACGGCGTCGGCGACGGCGCGCAGGTAGTCATCCGGCAGGATCATCCCCGACGAAGTCTCGACATGCGGGGCGAACACCAGTTGCGGCTTTTCCGCCAGGATGGTCGCGACCACTTCGGCGATCGGCGGTGGAGCGAAGGCGGCCTGGGGCCCGGTCTCGATCGGCCGGGCCTTGAGCACCTGGGCCTCGGCCGGAATGTCGCCCATCTCGAAAATCTGCGTCCAGCGGTAGCTGAACCAGCCGTTGCGAATCACCAGGCACTTCTGCCCGGTGGCCAGCTGACGCGCCACCGCCTCCATGCCGAAGGTGCCGCTGCCGGGCACTATCGCCACGGCGTGGGCGTGATAGACCTGCTTGAGGGTACGCGAGATATCGTTCATCACCTGCTGGAACGACTGCGACATATGGTTGAGAGAGCGGTCGGTGTAGACGACCGAGTATTCGATCAGGCCATCGGGATCGATATCCGGGTAGCGGTCAGACATGAGTGACTCCTGTGGCTGGGATGTCCATATCGCTCGACCCTGCCCGAAGCCTGGATGAATGACAAGACTGTCGAGCGTGCGAGTTGCGGCACTGGCCTGAACTTGCGCTTTTCTCGGCGGCATGACTGACAGATCACCGGGAGCGCGGTGGCGTGGCAGAGGGAGCGTCCATGTCACCGCTCGAGCAAAGCCAGATCTTTCAGGCCATGGCCAATTCGCCCAATTCCAGGCTGTTGCACAGCGTGTAAAACTCAAGGCAATAAGCCCGCGGCGGGTCAGTTTCAGTCGCATGTGACCGGCAGAAACCGACCCAAGCGGACGTTAATGACGTCCGACAGTGCTGGTTAAGCCTTCAACGCAGCTTCGATCGTGGCGATGTCGATCTTTCTCATGTTCATCATGGCTTCAAACGCGCGCTTGGCCGCCGCCCGATCCGGATTGGCTATCGCAGCCGTCAATGCGCGTGGCGTGATCTGCCACGATAGTCCCCATTTGTCCTTGCACCAACCGCATGCGCTTTCCTCACCGCCGTTTTCGACAATCGCATTCCACAAGCGGTCCGTTTCGGCTTGGTCGTCAGTGGCAACCTGGAACGAGAAAGCCTCGTTATGCTTGAACGTCGGCCCCCCGTTCAGTCCGAGACAGGGGATGCCCATCACCGTGAACTCAACCGTCAGGACATCGCCCTGCTTGCCCGCAGGATAGTCGCCAGGCGCACGATGGACTGCGCCGACCGCGCTGTCCGGGAACGTCTTGGCGTAGAAGGTCGCAGCATCCAACGCAGTGCCGTCGTACCAGAGGCAAATCGTATTTTTGCTGTTCATCCTGGTTCTCCAAGATTGGGATTGATCCGTGGATTCTAGCCCCGAAGGTAGCCTGGAGCGGCAGCAGAGCATTCTTGCTGCGTGCTATCGACCCAATATGGCTGCCGTTGGCGAAAGGCAGAAACCGGCCAGGAGTGGGCATTCGGATCCAGTTCAGTCCCGCCCAACTCGAATGAGCAAGACCCGAGCGTTTGCTGGTCGGCCAGACGGGCTGCAACCACGCAACCCGTCGTACCGGCACCACAGACTATGAAATCGAAGTTCCGATCACACAGACAGATGATTCATGCGTCGATTCCGTATCGATGCAGAGTGACATTCAAGAGCGCTCAGGCGTATCGGTGAGCAGCGATCACAGCTGGCCAATGCTGCGTACCGCCTTGAGAATCACCTGAGCCACTTCGCCAGGCTGTGACTGCTGCGGCACATGGCTGGTGCCCAGTTCGGTCAGGGTGGCGCCGATACGCTTGGCACTGGAGCGCTGAACGTCGGGGTGGATCATGCGGTCTTCACTGGCGAGCAGGTACCAGGACGGCTTGGTCTTCCAGGCAGCGACCGTGGTCCGATCATCGAAGGCCGATGCCTTGATCGGGCCTTGCGTTGCGCTCATCACCGCGGTCTGTGCCGCCGGGAGATCCTGGGCGAAGTCCTTGGCCATGCCTTCTGGTGTCAGGTAGAGGAAGCCGTTGCTGTCAGCCTTGATCTGGCTGATGCCAGGCGGCGTAGGCGCGCCCTTGCCCTGTTCACCACTGATTTGCCCGGCATCGGGGGCGAAGGCAGCGACGTACACCAGGGCGCTGACTTTCTCATGGGCGCCGGCTTCACTGATCACCGTGCCGCCCCAGGAGTGGCCGACCAGCACCACGTTGCCTGGCTGGTTGTTCAGCACGCGCTGCGTGGCGGCAACGTCGTCGGCCAGCGAGGTCAGCGGGTTTTGCACCACCGTCACCGCCACCCCTTCAGCCTGCAGGTACGGCACTACCTTGGCCCAGTCCGAGCCGTCGGCGAAGGCGCCGTGTACGATGACCACCGAAGGCGTTGCCTCGGCAGCCTGGCTGACACTTACCATAAGGGTGCTGGTCAGGGCGAAGGCGGCGGTGACGAGTTGCGACTTGAATGTTTTCATGGGGTGAACTCCTGTGTTGGGAGTTCAAATTCTGCTGACGGGCCTGCTTGGCGGGTATCGGTCATTTATCCGACCCTGGGGCTTTTTTCATGGATAGCGCATTGCGATTCGACATTTCATTGAGCGGCGCACTGGGGGCTATCTCCCAGGTCGGCGACCTCAGCATGGGCCAGCCCCTTGGCCACTCCCAGCGCGTTGCCCGGTTGGCGCGGATGTTGGCCCGCGCCATGCACGGCGAAGGCGAGCACCTGATGACGGCGCAGCAGGTCGCCTTGCTGCGCTGGTCCGGCTGCACCGCCAACGCCGATGGCTTTGCCCATCTGCTGGGTAATGATGTCGATGGCCGCCGCGCGATGCTCGACTTGACCCTGGGCGCCGAACAGATGAACGCCGTGCACCAGGCGGCACCGCTCGCCGTGGTGCACTGCGAGGTGTCTGGCCAGATCGCGAAAACCCTCGAACTCGGCGCAGCGGTCGAAGCCGGTTTGTGCCGGATATTCGAAACCTATGACGGAACCGGCCGCCCTTTAGGCGTAAGCCACGAGCACATCCCGGACGTCGCCTACCAGGTAGTGCTGGCCGGAGACCTGGACATCCTCAGCCGCGCCCATGGCCTGGAGGCGGCGCTAAGCTGGATCAGCGAACAGGCCGACCGCCGTTACCCTGCCGCCCTCGCCTCAACGCTGGTGCGCAATGCCAAAGCATGGTTGGCGGAGCTGGAAAAAACGCCTGACGAGCAGAACGACACCCGGCTCGAACGCCCCGTGTCACTGACGCTGGTGGGTGATGTGATCGATCTGAAGCTGCCCTGGCTGGCAGGTTATTCCCGACAAGTGGCGCAGATTGCCGTCGAGGCCGCCCGCTTGTGGGGGCTGCCAGAGCCCGACCAGACGGAGATTGGCAAAGCCGCGCTGATCCATGGCCTAGGCCGCGCAGCCGTCTCCAATCAGCTGTGGAACACTGCCGGGCCGCTACCCTACGGCGCCACAGAACGTATCCACCTCGTCCCTTACTGGACGCATAAGGCATCACGGCAGATCAGTGAGCTGACCATCCCTGGCGAGATTGCCGCCCATGCCTACGAACGGCTCGACGGCAGCGGCTACTTTCGCGGTGCGCCGGCCGATGCCCAATGCGCGGCGTATCGCCTACTCGCCAGCACAGTCGCCTGGGTAGCGTTAAGAAGCGCCAGGCCCTGGCGGCCCGCCCATAGCGAATCGGAGGCGGCGCGGCTGCTCAAGCAGGACGCCAGCCGCGGTCTGTTTGACGCTGACATCTGCGCAGCGGTGATCGCTGCCGCACGCGGCGAACGCCGCTTGCCGCAGCCGAAAAGCGCGCTGCTCACCACCCGCGAGTGCTCCATCCTCCTGGAAATCAGCCGCGGCGCCAGCAACAAGGAAGTGGCGCGCCGACTGGAGATCAGCCCGAGTACCGTGCGCACCCACATGGAAAGCATCTTTCGCAAACTGGGTTGTTCCACCCGCGCGGCCGCCACCTTGAAGGGGCTTACCCTGGGCCTGATCGCCTGATAGCAGGCGTTTGGGGACAGCCGGGGAATCACCCCGGCAGACCTTTGCTGGGTAGATTGGCCCGGGCCAGCGCGGTGAATGCCTTGAGCGCGGCGGAGGGGTTGCGCCGGTTCGGGTAGTACAGGCACAGGTTGTCGCGGAGCGGCGTCCACTCTTCCAGCACCCGCTCGAACTGTCCGGCGTCGAGTTCAGCCTGAACGTCCTGCTGCATAAAAAAGCCCAGCCCCACGCCTTCCTGCACCACCGCCTTGGCGACACTCGGCTCGTCCAGCGTGAGTTGGCCGGTCACATCAAGTCGGGTCACCTCACCCGCACGCTCGAAATGCCAGGGGTAGATCGCCCCATTGGGCAGGCGGATGCGGATGCACTGATGCTTGAGCAGGTCCGCCGGGCTACGCGGCTGACCGTACTGGGCGAAGTAGGCGGGCGAGCCGACCACGGCGTAACGCTGCGGCTGGCCAAGCGGAATCACGATCATGTCGCTGGGCACAAGATTCGCAGAACGTACGCCGAGGTCGAAACCGTCCGCGACGATGTCCACCAGGCGGCCTTCGGTCACCAGGTCGATGTGCACCTTGGGGTAACGCTGCAGAAACTCCAGCACCAGCGGCAGCAGCGCTGCGCGGGCGGCACTGGCGAACGCATTGATGCGCAACACGCCTGACGGCCCGGCATTGTGCGAGCGCACCGCTTCCAGCGCTGCACGTACATCCTGCAGAGCCGGGCCGACCTGCTCCAGGTACATCGCACCCGCCTCGGTCAGCGACACGCTGCGGGTGGTGCGGTTGAACAGCCGCGTTTCGAGGCTCGTCTCCAGCTTGGCAATGGTGTTGCTCAATGCCGTGGTTGAAACATCCAGATCGATGGCTGCCTGCCGAAACGACGCCCGGCGTGCCACGGCCAGTACAGCTTCCAGCTCATTGAGACCAAGGCGCGAATCTGCCATGCAATTGTCCTGATATTCGGGATAGGTCGTTAACATCTATCCCAGTTGAGCAAACTATCAAGCAAGCGGCAAGATCACAGTCGTAAACCCAAACCCACTGTGAGAGGAGATCAGGCCATGAACCTGCACCTGCACCTGCCTGACGCCGTACAGACCTACTTTGATGTCAGCAATGGCGGCGACATCTCGCGCCTTGCCGCCTGCTTCTGCGCGGACGCCACCGTGACCGACGAAAACCGCACGCACCAGGGCATTGCCGCCATCGAAGCCTGGCAACAGGAAGCCCGCCAGGCATTTACCTACAGCGTCGAGCCGCTGGCGGCGACGCAGAATGACGATTCACTGAGCGTCACGGCGCGTCTGGTCGGCAACTTCCCCGGCAGCCCGCTGCAGCTGAACCATGTGTTCCTGCTGCAGGACGGCCAGATCCGTTCACTGGAGATCGCGCCATGAACCTCGACCTGAGCGGCAAACGCGTGCTGGTCACCGGCGGCACCAAAGGCGTCGGGCGCGCGGTGGTCGAGCTGTTCCTTGCCGAGGGTGCACAGGTGCTGACTTCCGCCCGGCAGGCCAGCAACGATCTGCCGGCAGAGCTGTTCGTGCAGGCCGACCTCGCGACCCCGGAAGGCTGCGAAATACTGGTAGCCGCAGCCAAGCAACGGCTGGGGGATGTGGACATCATCGTTCACGTTCTGGGTGGCTCATCGGCCCCCAGCGGCGGCTTTGCGGTATTGGACGACGCGCAGTGGCAACGCGAACTTGACCTCAACCTGCTGCCGGCCGTGCGCCTGGATCGCGCCCTGCTCCCGGCGATGCTGCAGCGCCAGAGCGGCGTGATCATCCATGTGACCTCGATTCAGAACCGCCTGCCCTTGCCCGAAGCCACCACGGCTTACGCAGCGGCCAAGGCGGCGCTGTCGACCTACAGCAAAAGCCTGTCGAAAGAAGTGTCGCCACAAGGTGTGCGTGTTGTGCGGGTATCGCCTGGCTGGATCGAGACCGAAGCGTCGGTGGCCCTGGCCGAGCGGCTGGCACAGGAAGCCGGTACGGACTACGCAGGCGGCAAACGCATCATCATGGATGCCCTTGGCGGCATTCCGCTCGGCCGCCCGGCCAAACCGGCAGAGGTTGCGGAGCTGATTGCCTTCCTGGCCTCACCTCGTGCGGCATCGATCACCGGAAGCGAGTTTGTGATTGATGGCGGAACCGTGCCAACCGCCTAGCACTGCATGCTGATCGCCGGAGCCCGGCTTACGCCAGCAGCTCAGTAATCCACTGCGTCTGTTGGGCGACTTTCTGCACCTTCTCTTCCGGCACCGCTTGCCGCGCCTGAGCGAAGTCGGCCAGGGTCTGCTGCTTCAGGCGCAGCAGGCGCTGCCACTTGGCCAGAAACGCCGGGCTGCGCGCCTGCATCTGCAGCGGGCCAAAGTACAGTTCCTCGGCGCTGTAAAGCACCGGGCCAGAGCGTTCGGCCACGATGATTTCGTAGGCAAAGCGATTTTCTCGCAGCACCTCCTCGCAGAGGATGCGGTAGCCGTTTTCCATCAGCCATTGCCGCAGTGGCTGCTCGCCGCCGTTGGGCTGCAGGATCAAACGCTCCTGCCCACTCAGGCGCGCCTTACCGCTGTCGAGGATGTCGCGAATCCGCTCGCCGCCCATCCCGCAGATACTGATTGCCGTGATTGCATCGCCCGCCTCAATCGCCGCCAAACCATCTGCCAGGCGCACGCTGATACGTTGGTTCAGGTCGCTTTCGCGCACGCTACGTTCAGCCGCGTGGAACGGCGTCAAAGCCACCTCCCCCGCCACTGCAGTCTCGATGGCACCACGACGCATCAACGCCACCGGCAGATAGGCGTGATCCGAGCCAATATCAGCCAGCCGCGCCCCTGCCGGCACATGCGCTGCCACACGTTCCAGGCGCATGGACAATGTCTGCTCGTTCAACTCCAGCCCCTTCTCAGCATCGACGTCCGGCCGTTGGGCCGAATCGGGGCGCGATTCTGTCGAGCAACGCCGTGCATGGCAAATCCCGGCGACCAGCGCTATGAATCTCCCCGAACCTAAGGCTTAGGGAGCACCGGTAACGAAACTTAGTGATGGGCTGTTATCGGCCAAAAGTGGTCACTGAACTTGCTCCGCTTCCGACCCATTCCGGTAATTTGAAACTGCGACTGTTGCCAGCCTAGAGCCGGATCGTCGAATGTCAGTCGCTTCCTAGCTTCAAGTTGTTTGGCTGGCGCTTCTCGATGGAGTACTTGAGCAGCGCCGCGCTGCGGAAGAAACCATGAGCAAACTTGCTGTAGGGCATGGTCAGAAAGAACGCCATCACCACCCCCAGGTGTATTGCTAGAAGCAAGGCCATTGCCCCAGTATCGCGCCAGGCAAGCAAGGCCAGCCCCGTCAGGCTGATCAGAAGCAGCAGAACAATGAAGCCGCGATCCATCGGGCGCTGAGCAGCATCTCCATGGGCTGGATCTCGACGATAGTTCAGCACCAGTAAACCCACAGGGCCAATGATCAAGCCGATACCACCAACTATTCCCAGCATCACCGGCAAACTGAGCACCGGGTAAGGCGCCTCCAAACCCAGCAGGTAATGATACAGAGTGGCAACGCTGGTGGCGGCAAAGCACAACATGAAGCCGTAGAAGGTCAAATGGTGAAAGCGACGCCGCCACAGGGTGAAGCGATCATTGGCGTTGTTGCAACCCAGGCCATGGCCACCGTCGAGGTATTTGAGCTTGAGCGCTGCCCCCGAGGCTTCTGCCACTGCGGCTCCGCTGACGATGGCTTGCGTCTCGGCAGGTGAGATCCGCCGCCAGAAGCGCGTCACCCCGATCAGCAGTGCCAGAACGGCAAAACCGAAGACACCGCCAAACATCAGAGCCAAGGTGTTATGCGGAAAGATCGCATAGAAGTCGCCTGCCAGTGGCCCGGGAAACAAGGTCCCGCGAGCCAGAAGGGTCAGCACTAGAAACAACGCCAGACCGGCCGCTGAGGCCAATGCCAGGGTCAGGCCGTTGTGCTTGTAGAGCATTCCGAAGCGGGCCGGCCAAGCGTACTCGGTGTAGGTATCGAGCCGGACCTTGGCCATGGCCTGGGGCACATTGACCGCGAACTCATGGGGGGCCGCATACTGACAGGCATGCAGGCAGGCGCCGCAGTTGTGACACAGGTTCGCTAGGTAATGGATGTCAGCCTTTTTGAACTCAAGGCGCTTGGTCATCGCTGGGAATACGGCACAGAAACCCTCGCAATAGCGACAGGCATTGCAGATATTCATCTGCCGCTCGACTTCCGCTTCATCTAGGTTGAGCACCGAAATCAAATTATAGCCTTCGGCGCAGTCACTTTTTTCAGGGATATGCGGATCAGACAACTGCATGTTCTTGTCCTTCAGGAGTCACTTGGGAGGAGTAGCCGGCCGCCGCCGCAGCCTGGGTGCCGGCAATACGCCCGAAAGCAGTGCCAATACTCATGCCGACACCAGCCGTATAGCCTTTGCCCAGCACATTGCCGGCCATCATTTCACCGGCAACGAACAGGTTCGGGCTGGACTTGCCTGCAAAATGGACGGCGGCGGTCTCGTCGGTTTTCAGGCCCAGGTAGGTGAAGGTGACACCGGGCTTGAGGGCATAGCCGTAAAAGGGGGGGGTATCAATCGGTCGAGCCCAGTGGGTTTTCGCCGGACTGAGCCCTTCGGTATGGCAGTCATCGAGCTGGGTATGATCGAAGCGGCCCACGCGGCAGGCCAGGTTGTAATCCTCGACAGTCTTGATGAAGACGGCCTCTGGAATATCCAGTTTACGGGCGAGTTCCCCCAAGCTGTTGCCCGTGGTTCCGGGAAATACAGGTGGCATGAAGTTGCCAACGGCCTTCTGATCGATGATCGAAAAGCCGACCTGGCCTGGCTGCTGCGCCACAAGACGCCCCCAGATGGCGTAACGCTTAGGCCAGAAGTCTTCGCCCTCATCGTAGAAACGCTGTCCTTCGCGATTGACCACCACCCCGAGCGAGACGCAGTCGATACGGGTGCAGATGCCGCCGTCATACAGCGGCGCACGGGCGTCGATGGCTACCATATGGGCCTGCGTTGGGTCGCCAATAGTGTCTGCCCCGGCTGCGATCATGTGCTGCAGCAGGACACCCATGTTGAAACGGGTTCCACGAATCAGGAAATTGTCGGACGGCCACTCGCCTCGCTCGTTTTGGCCCCACGCTTCGCGCAACCATTCGCGGTTGGATTCGAACCCACCGGCAGCCAGCACGCACGTGCGCGCCTCAATCCGCTCTGCGGGTAAGCGCACGCCATTCACTACGCGCTCTGGGATCTGCGCGGCCACAAAGCGGCCATCCGCTAATTCCAGCGTATCCACCGGGGAGTCATAGCGAATCTGCACGCCCAACTTCTGCGCACTGCGGTAGTACGCATTGACCAGAGCTTTGCCGCCACCCATGAAGAACGCGTTAGTGCGCGCAACGTGCAAGGCTCCTGAGAGCGGAGGCTGGAAGTGCACGCCATGGCTGCGCATCCAGTCCCGGCATGTCGAGGAAGCCCGGATGGTCAGGCGTGCAAGCTTCTCATCGGTGATACCAGAGGTGACCTTGAGCAGGTCCTGCCAGTACTCCTCCTCCGGATAAGCCTCGACGAGCACGTCTTGCGGCGCATCATGCATGCAGCGCAGGTTGCGTGTGTGCTGAGAATTACCGCCGCGCCATTCCCGCGGCGATGCCTCGAGCAACAGTACGTTCGCGCCAGCCTCACGAGCCATGAGCGCTGCGCACAAGGCGGCATTTCCGCCACCAATCACTAAAACATCAAACATATCGCCTCCTGTTTGCAGGAGTCGATACTTCCGCCCCCTACTGTGAGGCGAATGTAGAGTGTGCCCGAAATGCTCGAAAGGCCCATTCCAACGAGAGGGCTTTAGTTTTATTAAAGACTTATCAGCGAGTCTTCGGTGGCTCGCTCAGCAAGCTTGATCCAGGCCAGCAACCGCTGCGTACCAACTCGCGGGCGACGTCCACGATCACTACGCGCGCGGCCAGGGCCGCAGGAGAAAGCTCATCGTCGGACAGGCTGGCCAGAAGATTGCGCCGCCCTACATGGGCATCGCTGATCTGTACCACCAGCAAGCCGGACTCGCCTGAGCGAGCCGCCGCCGCACCGGGCTGAATGGTCGCCGCATAGCCGGCCTTGACCGTGTCCATCAGCACGGCCAGACCATCGATCTCCATGATGACATTAGGCTCTATACCCGTTCGCTCAAAGGCGCTCATCAAGGTACTGCGCAAACCATGCTGCAGGCTGGGCATAACCAAAGGCAGGTTGCCCAGTTGCTGCAACTGGATGCTTTCGCCGGTGGGGGCTCCCTCGAGCGTGGGAGCCGCGATGACGAACAGGGTCTCATCGAGCAAGGGCATAACGCTCCAGCGCTTGCCGGTATCGGTTTGAAACAGCACGGCGAGATCGAGCTGGCGGGCATTCAGCTGGGTCGCGAGGTGGCCTGAAAGACTCTCCACCAAATGCAACTGGATATCCGGATACTTCTCGCGCATCGCGCTGATCAGCGGCAGGGCCAGCACCGATGCGGTAGTGGGCGGCAGACCGACACTGACGTAACCGCTCATGCGGCCCCGCTGCGCCGCTTGCACGGCATTTTCGGCCTGCCGCAGAGTGAGCTGGGCATGATGCTGAAAAGCAACACCCGCGTTAGTCGGTACCACACCGGTCGTAGTACGGCTAAGAAGACGCGTGCTCAACTCGCTTTCCAGCTTACTGATTTGCTGGCTCAAGGCCGAGGTTCCGATGCCCAGTTCGAGCGCGGCGCGCCCCAGGCTTTTGTGCTCCAGAACAGCCAAGAAATAGCGTAACTGCCTGAGTTCCATAAGCTCATACCGCCCTACTGCTGACGTGAGGCAGCCGCCGAGATATCAGTCTAAATTACTAGGCGGCGACGCCAGAAGGAATACAACGGGCCAGTTGCGGCTCGATTTTACAGCCCATTTGCCACATCAGTATGCGGGAGCTGAGTTTCCCGCACGACCGAAGATTCAGCGAAATGGCCGATGCAGCCCAGACACAAGCGATCAACTCGCGGACAGCCGAAAGCGGTACAACGCTTGCTAAAAAACGTTGCACCGCTTGCCGAGAACCAGGTGGGTGCTGGCGCTATTGGGTCAGCCCAAACTCACCGGCCAAGGACTTGAATTGATCAACTTGCTTATAGACAAACGTCTGTACTTCTTCGCCCGTCATCGCCATCGGCAGCAAGTCGCGTTGCTCGCGCTGCTGGGTGAAGGCTTCGCTAGCCAACAGCACATCAAACTGCTGTTTCCACCAGTTGTAATCCTCATCGCTCACTTCCGGCCCCATATAGAAACCACGGACAATGGGCCAGGTCGCATCGCAGCCCGATTCCTTGACCGTCGGGATGTCGGCCAATTTACCCGACAGGCGCTGATCTGACATCACCGCCAGAACCCGCACCTTGTCAGCTTCAAGTTGTGCAGTCGACTCGCCAATTCCGCTGGTTATAAGCTGCACGTGCCCGCCAAGCAATGCGGTAACTGGCTCGCCGCCTCCTTCAAAAGCAACGTAGCGCAGCTTCTGTGGATTGACGTTGGCACACCGCGCGATCAATGCGACTTGCATCCAGTCCTGACTACCAATCGTGCCGCCGGCCCCAATCACCAGCAATCGTGCCTTCATCATCTCGCGCATCCCCGCAGGATTTCCCCGATCTCGCCTTGCGGCCGGGTGCGGGTAAACGCCAGAATCATGCCAACCGCAATCCCCCCGGCGATCAGCGACGACCCGCCATAGGACACGAAGGGCAAGGTCATGCCCTTCGACGGCAGCAGCCGCACCGCCACGCCCATGTTGACCATCGCCTGCACGCCGAAGATCGACACCAGGCCCGTGCCGGCCAGCCGGATGAACGG
>JAWWDH010000017.1:0-17861 GCA_033720015.1 Pseudomonas sp. | reverse complement strand
GCGGCGAGAGAGGGGTGAAAAATGGAGTTTTTCTGGTAGCATTTTGTGCGCGGCTGAAAACTTATGGGGCTTTGTTTGGCGACAAGAATCATAAGGCTTTCAGCCGTTTTTGTTTATGCGGTCATGAGAAATCCGGGCTAGTCTTCTGGGTCAGAAGACGGCCAACAAGATGGTTTGCCGGACGTTTACTGCGCCAGTTATGACCGGCGGAGGCAATCGGTGCATTTCACATCCACGATCAGACTGTTGCGGTGCTCCACCATCGTGTGTGCCAGACGACTGGCTTTGCCATTGCTCTTGCGGGCCAGCCGGGCTTCGGAATCGGTGGTCGAATGGTGGGTCGCGTTGCTGCGCTTCTCGCCCTTGAAGTCGGCATCAGGTTGCGCGTGCCATCCTCCGGTGGTGCGCCGTCGTCCTTCTTGATGAAGGGCTTGTGTGAGGCCTAGGCGTCGATCAGTGTGCCCTCGACGCTGCAATGCTCGTCGCTGGCGTACTCGGACCACTCATCCAGCGACTTGATGCGCTGAAAGAACAGGCGCGCTACATTCTGCTTGAGCAGCCGGTCGCAGTTCTGGCCGAAGGTCGAGTGATCCCACATGCACTCGTCCGTCGACAAGCCTCAAACCAGCGAAACTGCAGGTTGAAATCAACCTGCTCGACCAACTGCCGTTCGGAACGAATGGTGTAGATCACTTGGAGCAACGAAGCGCGCAGCAGGCGCTCCAGAGCAATCGAGGCCCGTTCCAGGCTTGGAGTACAGGCCGTCGAAGCCTCGATCCATCGAAGCCAGGACAGTATCGACCAGGCCTCGCAGTGGACGCAGCGGGTGATCGTTTGGGATGCGCTGCTCCAGCGTCGTATAACTGAACAGCTCGTTTTGTTTGAGGTCAAGTCCACGCATCGGCTTGGGCTGGCTTCGGCAGAAGAGGATGGCCGCCATTTTGCCAGAGCCACCCGGGCTCTGGCTTTTTTCAACAGCCTGCTAATGCCTCGAAAACACGGCTGATCGAGTTTGGCCGTTTTGCTGTAAGGAATTGCAGGCGGTAGGGGGTGGGCAAACCAGAGACGTTTGACTTCCTGGGTCCTACTCACTGCTGTAGTACCAACAGACGCGGGGGCTTTCAAATCCTGCTGCTGACGGTCAAGAAGCCGATACGCGCGACGCTGAAAGCCATTGGCGAGGAACTTGGCCAGCGAGGCGTCCATATATGACCTCCCTTAGGTCACCTCAGCAGCTATATTTAGTAAACATGCTTATGTGGCCAGGTTCGATGGTTTCTCCCGGCAAAGACTGCAGTGACGGTAAGGCTACCCGGTTACCGACCGACGAGGACGCGAGCGATTTTGGACGCGTGAGGCGGGCGCTCATCACTCTTAGTGCGGGCAATCGTACCCTGCTGCGCAGTTCGGACGAACAGTCCCTGCTGCGGGGGATGTGCCAAGTGATCGTGGAGCAAGGCTCCTATCGCTATGCCGGCGTCTGGTATGCGCTGCAAGATGCCAATAAGACCCTCACCCAGATGGCCTACGCTCTCCATGCCGGGCAAGAGGCTGAATATGAATATTTCGACACGCTGAAGCTTTCCTGGTCCGATGCGAAACGGGGCTTCGCCCCAGCGATTGCGATTCAAGATGGCGAGCCCTGCATCGGCCGCAATCTATTGACTGACCCCGATCATGCCGCATGGCGCGAGAATGCTATTCGTCTCGGCTATGGTTCTGTTACCGCGTTTCCCTTGTGCGTTGAGTCAGTGATCGTGGGGGCCTTGTCTATTGCCGCGAAGGAGCCTGACGCCTTCGACGAGACCGAGGTGAACTTGTTGGGCGAGTTGGCGGAGGACCTGGCCTACGGCATTGCCAATCTGCGCATGCGCATAAAGCAACAGGAGGCGGAGGCGACGATCCAGCGCATGGCGTACTACGACGCATTGACCGAGCTACCCAATCGGACCATGTTGTGCGAACAGCTGCAAACGGCGATTGAGGGTGCCAGGCATCAACATCGACCGCTTGCGTTATTGCTACTGAGCGTGAGGCATTTTCAGGAAATCAACGACACCCTTGGATACCAGCAGGGCGACCAGTTGCTGCAAGAGGTCGCCCAGCGCTTATCCGCGGCTATCAGCGCGGACGAATTGGTGGCCCGTGTAGGTGAAGCCGAATTTGCCATCCTCATTCCTCAAGGCGATGCCAACTATGCTACCCAGACGGCACATCTGCTCAGCACCATGCTCCATGATCCTATCGAGGCTTCCGGACTAAAACTGGATGCGCAGGCGTCTATCGGCATTGCCTTGTTTCCGGGGCACGGCAGCGAACCCGACCCCTTACTCAGACATGCCCAGGCGGCCATGTCTGAGGCCAAACACTCGGGCCGCGACTACGCGATCTTTACCGTCAGCCTCGATCAGGCATGCGCCCGGCGCCTGGCCATGACCGGCGATCTGCGCTGGGCCATTGAGCACAGCGAGCTTCTGCTCTACTGCCAACCCAAGGTCCGCATGGCTTCGGCCCAGCTCTGTGGAGCTGAGGCTCTGGTGCGCTGGCAGCACCCGCTGCAGGGAATGGTCGCCACCGCCGAGTTTGTGAAGCTTGCGGAACTCACAGGACTGATTACTCCGCTTACGCACTGGGTGCTCGAGGCAGCCTTCAGGGCGAGCTACACTTGGCACGAAGCAGGTTTGGATTTGCCTCTGTCGGTCAATCTGTCCGCTCAGGATTTACGCGATCCGAAACTGCTCGAGAAGATTGAGGGCCTGTTTGCCACTTGGGGGGCTCACCCCTCGTGGATTCAGTTCGAGTTGACCGAGAGTGCGTTGATGGAGGAACCGTCGAGTGCCTTGGAAACGCTGTGGAGGTTGAAGAAACTGGGGGTTGCGTTATTCATCGATGACTTTGGGATCGGTTACTCAAGCCTGAGTTATCTGCAGAACTTACCAATCGATGCGCTCAAGATCGATCAGTCCTTCGTGAGTCAGATCACCGAAAGTCCCGGCTCAGAAGCGATTGTCCACTCGACCATCGCGTTGGGCCACAGATTGAAGCTTGAAGTGGTGGCAGAAGGCGTCGAAAGTCAGGAGGTGTGGGATCGTCTTGAAGAGCTGGGTTGCGACGTGATTCAAGGCTATTGTGTGGCAACCCCAATGCCTGTGGAAAAGTTTAAGGATTGGCAGGATTGCTCCGCCTGGGGCATCCACTGAATCCCGATAACTGGCAAGTCAGGCAGCCGCCTGCTCAAGAATCTGGAGTTCGCGCAGGTCAATTCTGACGAGGTCTCGTAAACAGCTTTCGCTCCTTCTGCGGTCAGCTCTTTGCCAATAGCCATCCCCATCTTTGTCACTTATTACTCTGGTCGATGCTCCTTTTTGGCTGGCTCGCAGGGGCATTTTTTTGTTGTTCAAAAATGTCCCTGCCGGCGATTTTCAAGGTAGTTGTCGCGTGAGCGTGTCACGCTGCCTTTGATGTTTGTTGCAGTACCGCCTCCCGCTCCGGGTTCAGGCACACGATCGGTGCCAACGACCAATTCCTGATGTTGCCACTCCAGCGCTGCGGATGCCGTGCGCGCGCCGCCTTGTACAGCTCGATACGCTTGCGCAGCAGCTCGTCCGCTTGGCCGGCATGCCGCTGCGCCGGCGTCACAAACTTCAGCGCGCTGTGGCGATGCTCGTGGTTGTACCAGTCCACGAAGCGGTTCACCCAGTCCCTGGCCTGCTCCAGCGTGTCGAAGGGCCGCTCCGGCCACAGGGGGCAGTACTTGGCCGTGCGGAACAGGGCCTCGGCATAGGCGTTGTCATTGCTCACCCGCGGGCGGCTGAACGAGGGCATCACCCCCAGGTTCTGCATGGCCGCCAGCATGGTCGAGCCCTTCATCGCGCTGCCGTTGTCCGAGTGCAGTACCAGTGGCTGGCCGGCCCGCTGTTCACGCAGGCAGGCCTGGCGCAGCAGTTGGGCGGCCTGCTCGGCGCTTTCGCTTTCATGCACCTCGTTAGCCACCAGCTTGCGGCTGTAGACGCCCTTGATCATGTACCAGTAGAAGTAACGGCCCTTGACCGTGGTCGGCAGCCAGGTGATGTCCCAGCACCACAGCTGGTTCGGACCATCGGCGACGTGGGTCGTCAGTGCTCGCTTCACCGGTGGACGGCTACGGCCGCGCGGATGCTGCTGCTCGGCTTCCCTCAACACCCGGTAGAAGGTCGATTCCGAGGCCAGCCAGGTGCCCTGATCGGCCAGCCGCGCCACGATCTGATGCGGCGGCAGGCTGGCAAACTCGGGCTGGTTGGCGGTCTCCAGCACGCGGTGGCGCTCTTCCGGACTCAGCTTGTTGGCCGGTGCCGCTCGCGGTGTCGAAGGACGACGATCCTCCGGGCAGTGCTGCCAGCGCTGCAGGCTGCGCAACGACAGACCTAGCTCGGCACAGGCCTGCGCCCGCCGAGCTCCAGCCGCCACGGATTCTTCGATCAACTGCAGGGTTTCACGGCGATCCGGGGCGCTGATCATTCGTCCTCGTCCTTCCCCCAGAGCGCCTCGGCTTTTTTTCGCAACACCAGCAGGGCGGCGGTCTCTGCCAGCGCCGCGTCCTTGCGCCGCAGCTCGCGCTCCAACTGCTTGATGCGCTTCTGCGAGGCCTTTTCCTCTTCGCGTTCGCGTCGGGTCTTGACCGGCTGAGCCGGACTGTTGGCCTGCTCGCAGGCTTCACGCCAGGCCTTGACCTGCTCGACATACAGGCCTTTGCGCCGGCAATACTCGGCCAGCTCCGCCTCATTGAGACCGGCGCTTTCCAGCACCACCCGAAACTTGTCCTGGCTCGACCACTGATCGGCCTGCTTACCCTCTCCCGGCACCACTGCCCCCGCTGCTCTGGCCTGTTTGCGCCAAGCATACAGGGTGGCATCGGTAATGCCGGTCGCCTCCACCAACTCCGGCACTGTCCGGTTCAGCGGCGGCATCATCTGCCGTACCACCCACTCCCGATGCTCTATCGAATAACGCGCCACACAGCTCTCACTTCCGCCCACCGACCAAGACTCATCGAATTAACTCACACGACAACTATCCTGACGCGGCGGGCTGCCTAAGCCACTAATACTTAAGATCTCAATCTCCGGGCACCGAACCTGTTCTGGAGTTGCCCACACCGCAGGGCTATCTCAAGGGCGTCGACTCGACAATCGCACAAAGCTTCGCATACAACTCCGGTGCAATCGTCAATCCATTTTCATAAGATTGTTTTAGCGCGTCGGCCTTTTTGATGCCAGGTATGAAAACGCCATACTCTTCATGCAATCTTGATAATTGGTCAGATACGCGGGCAGGAAACGTAGGATCAATCAACTGTGGAGCAATCGCAATGACGACCATGCCAACGCACGGGCACTTCTCGCCAGTGAGGAACGATGGTGCGTCAAGTGACCAATTAGCACCCGAGATCACAGCCAGCATCTCTACCATAAGCGCAATGTTGCCACCTCTAACTCCACCGAACGCCAATAACGCACCTTTAAGCGCCTGCACTGGGTCGGTAGTGGAGTCGCCTACATCGTCTAATGCCCAGCCTTCAGGAAGCGGGCGACCGGCCTCTGCGGCTGCCCGTATGTTGACGTATGCTGTCGCACTTGAAGCTTGGTCAATTAATAGAGGCGGCCCGTTCAACTGAGGGGCAGCGAATGCAATTGGATTCGTGCCATATATGGGTTTCTTGGCCCCACCAGCGGCCATCAGTGCCGGCGCGTTTCCCGCCGCTAAAGCCATCAAACCTCGCTCAGCCAAGCGTTCCGCAAAATATCCAAGAGCGCCGCAGGTGTATGAATTACGCTGCGTAAATATCGCTAGACCGAATTTTTCGGTAGTTGCCACTAGCTCTTCGAAGACCACATCAAAACCTAACTGAGCTATTCCGCATTGTGCATCTGAGCTAATAACAACGGGGGTTGGTCGGCTTATTACGGGAAAAGCTACAGGATTAATCCGGCCATCGGCTATCGAGTCCAGATAGTCGAAGAAGTGCCCGAACCCGACCGAGGCCTGACCGCGCGCATGTGCGGCAACCGTAGCAGCAGCTAAAGAGGACGCAATTTGCTCTGATGCTCCGTATTTCAATGCCGCACTCTTACAAAGCAGCAGAGCCGCTTCGAAACTGATGGTAGCTTGCTGATACATAGTAATTTCTCCCGTACGGGGTTTTTCAAGCCTAATTACTATCCACTGAACTAGGGTCTGCTGAAGTAAGGCCCACGCCAAAACACGGATAGAAGCCAACTGAGTGATAACGACTGGGCGCGTATAGAGAGCCTGCTGAGCACCTTGACAGGGGCTCGATTACTGAAGGCGTCGATTTGTGGATGCTACGCAGCGGTGCCCAATGATCAATGTCATCAACTTAATAAATTTCTCTATAAATATTATATAATTAGCGCTAAAATCAGCGCGTAGGAGAAACCCTTCTTGGTCTCTCATTCCACACCGTTTGACACTGCCCACCAAACCCTGGCTTGAAGATTGTACAAAAAATAACCAGCTCGCTCGATTGTCCCGCCTTCATCGATGCCCACCGCCAGCACCCTCAAGACTTTACCCGCCGACGCCAACTGACCTTCAAGAACCTCGTCCTGTTCTTGCTGATTCAGCCACGCACCGCCGCCTTGCAAACCGAACTCAATCAATTCTATCGCGTGCTCAAGCAGGCCTCGGTCGAGACCCAGGTGGTCACTGCGCAGGCCTTCAGCAGGCCCGTAGCAAGCTTAAGCCTGAAGTCTTCGAGAGCCTCAACCAAACTCTTCAGCAACAGCTCGACAGCCTCGTGATACGCCAGATTGCGATCTTCTTTGGCAGCCACTGCGAGTTTCCCGTTGCCTGTTTGTCCATGCTCTGCGACGTTGCTGACGACCAAGCCCGGCACGGCCTGATCGTGCCAGTCGAGGTCGGCGAGCGCGATTGCGCCCACCTGCACCTCGTGCATGTGCACACTGACAGCCTGGCGCTGTTTGACCGCGAAGCTGGCAGATGCAGCACTCGGGCGCTGAATCGGGGAGCAAAACCAGGGAAGGCACTACTACAGCCGAGAATCCAAGCCATGGGGTTGCTTGCCCCAAACAGGGCTGGGGGCTTAAGCCAATGACATTGGCTCAATGGTCGGGATCAGCTTTGGTATCGAGCAGCGTTGTAGTGCGTTCTCATTGGCTGCGACAACAGGCTGGTATCCCAGAAAGCGGAAATCGGATCATTGGTGAGCCGGAATTAATAAAGGTGCTTGCTAAATATCTTGAGGGGGGAGTGTGTTGTCGGGCTGTGAGTTTTAGTGCGCAGCGACCAGGGGCTGGGAGCCCGGCTTCAGCCAGCGCTGGCCGAAAGACTGTGGGAGGCTAGCCCGCATGCATCGAGTATGTGGGCAAACCAGGAGACGGTGGAGAGCTCGTTCACTTGTCGAGGGTGCAGCCAGATAGATGCGTCATTTTCCCAGTTGAGCGTCAAGTTTTTAGTCAGGCTGCGGAAGTGAAAAGTGTGAACTCGCCAGATTCGACCATCGTGGCCTTTCAGGTTCAACACGGCACTGCTGAGAAGATGCAAGTGACGTTTTGAAATGCCGGCCTCTTCTTCTACTTCGGTCAGGGCCTGGTATAGGGGCTCGTGTTCGGGTTCGAGAAACCCAGTAATGCAGTTCCAGCGTCCGATATCGCCTGTGACCAGATTGCTGCGCCGTAGCAGGGCTAGCTCGCCCTGATAGGAAAGCACGGCCGCGACAATCTCGCAAACGCTTTCGGAGGCATTCTGTACAGCTGATTCTCGTTGACTTCCCATGGTGTATTCCATTAGTCAGTACAAGCGGTGGCGTAGAAGAAAAAACAACGACGTCGGAGTCATGATCGGCTGCAAATCGGGGTTAGTCAACTGCAATGTTGAATTTTTATGGGCGTTCTCAGGTCTGCAGGCTTGCAGCCTAGTCCCGCGTTGGTTACGGCTGAGTATGACGGTGGAGGCTCTACCCAAGCGGGTAGAGCCTTCGATGCTTAGCGTACTGCGATCAGGCCACCGTCTACCGGGAACATCTGGCCGGTCATAAAGTGAGAGGCCTCGCTGGCGAGGAACACCATCACCGGCGCCAGGTCTGTGTCAGCATCACCAAATTTTCCGCCCAGCGGAATGTCTGCCTTGGTGGCAGCATCATGTGCGGCAAGATCCTCCGGCGACAGCGCATTGCGGAAATCGATGTACATGGGAGTGACCATGTACGGCAGAACGGCATTGATGCGGATGCCGTCAGGGCCCCATTGACGGGCGACATTGCGTGTCCAGGTATGAACCGCCGCCTTGGTAGCAGCATACAGGGCATTGTTGATTTCGCCTGTCAGACCCGACTCGGAACCGAAGTTGATGATATTGCCGCTACCCTGATCCTTCATCAGGCGATAGGCCACGGCGTTGGTATTAATAGTGCCCAGTACGTTGATGCGGAACAGCATGTCGTAAAGCTCTTCTGCTATTGCGTCCGGCGGGGAGTGGCGATGCACTCCGGCGACGTTGACCATCACATCCAGGCCGCCCATATCTTCAGTGGCTGCGGCAAAGGCCTTTTCCACTGCGGTGCGTTCGGCAATGTTGCAATGATAGTAGCGGGCATTGCAGTCGGGATGGTGCTTGATGGCTTCGGCAACGACCTGCTGTCCGAGTGCGTCATTCATGTCCATTGAGGCGACGGTTGCGCCGGCGGCAACGTAAGCGCGCACTACGGACGCACCAATACCTTGGGCGCCCCCGGTGACGATGATTCTTTTACCTTCTAGCTGTCTCATGTGCCTTCCTGTTGTCTGCCTTATTCATCGAAGGGCTGTTTGCCTGCTCAGCTGCCCGAGGTTGCATGTTGCGTTGTACCGAACCTGCTGATCTTTCGGAAATGCCAAGCCAGCCAAGCTGCTGCTTAGTGCTGCATGCATGATCCGAACGGCCAGTTGCACGCAAGTCAACCTTAGTGTTGATTTGCATCGCCATCAAGTCAACTCTTGTGTTGACTTGATGGCGTGATGTCACCATCATTTGAACGTATCCACAGGCCGGGCAGGTGCCACGGCGTTGTGCTTTTCTATCAGTTCAGGTTTCGCTGCCTTAATGACGAGTACGAACATTCAGTCGGCTGGTGCGCCGGCCTTTTTGGCGATGGAGGAGGCGATTGCCATCATCACGCTCAATCGCCCCGGCTCATTCAATGCGATAGATATCGACATGGCCGCATGCCTGGAGCAGCTGGCCTTGACTGTCGAGCAAAGCCGAGACGTCCGGGTACTGGTTATTCGCGGGGCAGGTAAGGCGTTCTGTGCCGGCGGCGATGTCAATTTTTTTCTCGCCCATATCGACGATCTGGCGTTGCCAATCAGTAAGTTGCTGGCGCATCTCAACCGCTTTCTGCTGGTGCTGCGGCGTATGGACAAGCTGGTGTTGACCAGTGTGCATGGCGCGGTCGCCGGGGCCGGCTTCTCCATGGCCTTCATGGGGGACTTCTGTATTGCTGCGGCCAATACTCGGTTTCGTCCGGCTTATGCGCAGATCGGCGTGTCGCCTGATGGCGGCGGCACGATCGGTTTGGTGCAGGCTTTGGGGGCGCGGCGCGCCCTGCAGATATTTCTGGACGAACCGGAGTTGAGCGCAGACAGGGCCAGTCAACTCGGCTTGTTGTCCAGGGTAGTCGAGCCGACCAAGCTGGAATCCGAAACCTGTGAATATGCTCAGCGTCTGGCTGGATTGAATCCGGTAGCCGCGTCCGGCACAAAACGTCTGGTCTGGCAGTCGGCTTCGGTTCCGATGGAGCAGCAGCTTGCGGCTGAGGCGCAATCCATCATCGCCTGTATGGCTACACGCGAGTTCAGAACGTTACTGGAGGGGTTGCGGCGTCGCTGAGGCAGGTTGGTCCGCTTGCCTGCCGGGTGCAAATGCAAAGCTAAAAGTCAACTTCAGTGTTGATGTTCTGGGATGGGTGTGCAAGAGTGATCCAAGAAGAACCAAGACAACAGGGGGAGAGCATGGCGAGGTTGCAAGGTAAGGTCGCTATTGTCACCGGTGGCGCGCGGGGAATTGGCAAGTGCATTGTCGAGACCTTCGTTGCTGAAGGTGCGAAGGTGGTGGTCGGCGACATCAATGATCAGGCTGCCGAACTCGAATCGCAGCTTGGCGTTGAGCGGGTTGCCTTCAAACGCACGGATGTGACCAGCGATGTTGAGATCGAGGCGCTGGTGGCCTTTGCGGTTGAACGCTTCGGCCGCCTGGACATCATGGTCAATAACGCCGGTGCCCTCGGCGATCAGACCGCGCTGATTGACCTCGATGCGGAAGGTTTTACCAAAACGGTAACCCTGTTGCTTCGCTCTGCTGCCCTTGGGCACAAGTACGCTGCGCGGCAGATGATTGCCCAAGGGCAGGGCGGCAGCATAGTTTCGATCTCCAGTATTGCTGGTATCGAAGCCGGCTGGTCATCGGTTTCCTACGATGCAGCCAAGGCAGCAGTGCTGCACCTGGCGCGTTCGGCTTCCTATGAACTGGCCCCCAAACAAATCAGATCCAATGTGGTCGCGCCGGGCCTAATTCTTACACCGATTATCGGTACCGCCTGCGCTGTGGCCCCCGAACATTATGAAGCCTTCACGGAAAGTCTTGAGGAGCCCTACGGCAAGCTGATTCCGCTGGGACGGGCCGGTAGGCCGGAGGATATTGCCGAAGCTGTGCTGTTTTTTGCGTCCGATGCTTCCTCGCATGTCACCGGCCAGTCGATCGCCGTTGATGGCGGTCTGACCTCCATGACTGGCTTTGATATCGGTGGTGTTGTGGCGCAGGCAGTTGAGAGTTTCAACGCGCGGATCGGTAAAACCGAGAGCGGCAAGGTTGGTTGGCTGCCGAACAGGAATGGTTGAAATATAGGGGCAAAGAGGGCATTTGGTCATTACCCAGAAGTTCGCGCTCCAGGTTTAGGTGTTGGCAACGCTCCATTTCGGGCCGCGGGCAGATAATGTCAGTCAGGCCCGTTTTTTTAAGTGTATAGGGACGGCAGTGCCGCCAAGGCGGCTATCCGTTTGTTACTGATGAGGATGGTTATACATGACAGAGCGTCAGGTATTTGTAGTGGGGGCTGCACGCACCGCAATTGGCAGTTTTGGTGGTTCCCTGAAGGACCTGCCGCTTTGTGCGCTGGCTACCGTGGCGGTGCGAGCGGCAATTGAGCGTTCCGGCATTGAGGCTGGGCAGATCGGGCACGTGGTCATGGGGAACGTGATCCCCACCGAGCCGAAGGATGCCTACTTGAGTCGTGTCGCAGCCATCGATGCCGGCGTGCCGCAGGAAACTCCGGCGTTCAACGTCAATCGTCTGTGCGGCTCCGCGCTGCAGGCCATCGTATCCGCCGCCCAGTCGATTCTGCTAGGCGACACGGATATTGCCATCGGTGCCGGGGCGGAAAGCATGAGCCGCGGCCCGTTTATCATGAGCAATCTGCGCTGGGGCGCGCGGCTCGGCAATGCCGAAGCCATCGATTACATGAACGGCATTCTGCATGATCCCTGGAAGCGCATGCACATGGGGGTCACTGCCGAGAATGTGGCTGTCCGTTATGGTATTGACCGAGATGCGCAGGATGCGCTGGCGGTGGAAAGTCAGCACCGCGCTGCTCGGGCCATTGCCAAGGGCTATTTTGACGAACAGATCGTGTCGGTAGAACTCAAGACACGCAAGGGTATCAGCCACTTTAACCGTGACGAAAATGTCCGCGCCGATGTGACCATCGAGCAGCTATCAGCCATGAAGCCGATGTTTGTTAAAGAGAATGGCACTGTTACCGCGGGCAATGCCTCCAGTCTGAACGACGGGGCTGCGGCGTTGGTGTTGATGGAGGGCAAAGCGGCAGAGAAGCTGGGCCTGAGTCCTCTGGCCCGCTTGGTCGGCTATGCCCATGCCGGCGTCGATCCGGATTACATGGGTATAGGGCCGGTGCCGGCGGTACGCCTGGTACTAGCGAAAACGGGCATCAAACTCGATCAGATTGATGTGATTGAGGCCAATGAAGCTTTTGCCGCCCAAGCCTGCGCAGTGATCAAGGAGCTGGCCCTGAACCCGGAGATTGTGAACCCCAATGGTTCAGGGATTTCGCTTGGACATCCGGTCGGTGCCACCGGTGGAATCATATCCATCAAGGCCATCTACGAGCTGCGCCGCACCGGTGGACGCTATGCCCTGGTCACCATGTGTATTGGCGGCGGACAGGGTATTGCCGCTATTTATGAGCGTGTGTAATAGGCCGTATTTTTTATAGAGGTTGGGCAACAAGTATGCAGATCAAAAAAGTTGGTGTTGTCGGAGCCGGTACCATGGGTAACGGTATTGCTCAGGTCTGTGCCACCGCGGGGTTCAGCGTGGTCATGCTGGACCTCGATCAGCAGTCACTGGAGCGAGGCCTCCAAACTGTATCGGGAAGCCTTGAGCGCTTGGTGCGCAAAGAGCAGTTGTCGCCTGCTGACCGCGAATCTGCTCTGCAGCGCATCAAAAGCACCACTGATTATGCCGATCTCGCTGATGTGGATCTAGTCATTGAAGCCGCCTCCGAGGTGGAAAAGATCAAGCTGGCCATTATCCAGACCCTGGATAACGCGGTGCGCAAGGATGCGATTATCGCAAGCAATACTTCGTCCATGTCGATCACCAAGCTGGCGGCGGCAAGTAGCGCGCCGAACCGTTTCATCGGTATGCATTTTTTCAACCCGGTGCCGGTGATGCTGCTGGTTGAACTGATTCGCGGGCTGCAGACCGATGATGCCACCCATCAGGCAGCCGAGCAGTTTGTGGGAGATATCAAAAAGACAGCGATCTCGGTGAAAAACAGCGCCGGCTTTGCCGTGAACCGGATTCTGGTGCCGATGATCAACGAGGCGGTATTCGTTCTACAGGACGGAATTGCCACTGCCAGGGATATTGATGAGGGTATGCGCCTGGGTTGTAACCATGTCATCGGGCCGCTGGCGCTTGCAGATCTGATCGGTCTGGATACCCTGCTGTCGGTGATGGAAATGTTTTACAGCAGCTTCAATGACTCCAAGTACCGTCCTGCACCACTATTGCGTGAGATGGTCGAGGCCGGCTATCTGGGACGCAAGAGCGGCCAGGGCTTTTACAGCTATTGAGGCTGCTGGACTGAAGGCTGGACTACATGCGCCAGGTTGCGAGTCGGCAGTGCCGTACGGTGGCATTACCTTTTTCTTTACGCACGCGTTGACAATCGTTAGCATGAGTTGTTTGAAAAGTGATCAATAACAGACGGGTCACTATATTTGACTTAAGGAAGAACTTGCAGCATGGCCAATTCGTCACCTCCGAGTAGTAATATTTCCCGGCGTCGCAAGTCTGCTTTGAATGACGGGGGAGCCAAGTACAGGGCCAAGAGAGATGAGTTGATCCGCCTTGCGGCTGATCTTTTCAAGGAAAAGGGCTATCAGACAACGACGCTCAACGACATCGCCAATTATGCCGGTCTGGATCGGGCCAGTGTCTATTATTACGTCGGCAACAAGGAAGAGTTCTTCCGCGATGCGGTCAAGGGTGGTGTTGAGCAGAACGCAGAGAATTTAGCAAAGGTGCTCGCCCGTGATGACATCAGCATCCGGGAAAAGCTTGAGCAGCTGGTGCAGCTGCTGATGCAGTCATACAGCGACAGTTATCCCTACATGTATGTCTATATTCAGGAAGAGATGCACAAGATTGCCGATGCCAAGACCCCTTGGGCGCAGGAAATGCTGGAAAAAACCAAGAGCTTCGAGCATGCGATGCTGGCCTTGGTCAAGCAGGGTGTGGCCGAGGGCAGCTTCAGGGATGACATCCCTGCTAGTCTGGCCGCCAACACCATCTTCGGTATGCTGAACTGGACGTACCGCTGGTACACCCCCAAGAGCAAGTACTCGGCCAAGGAAGTGGCGGATGCTTTTTGCAAGATATTCTTTACCGGCATGCAGAAGGTCTGACCTCTCATCAGCATAAGTGAGCGGGTTCACGAGCTGAGCTCGGTCATGGTGTTGGCTCTTACCTGAGTGGCAAGCGACGGCTCATGATCCGCTTTGATCAGTGTGTTGATTGGCCGCTCTATGGTATGGCGTGCAGCGCGCATTGCTCCCCCAGTTAATGCATCTGCTGGATGCACAGTGCGAGAGCTAAGCTCACGCCCTGCTCGCTGATCGTCCATCCCTGCAAGGGCCGTCAATCATGAAGCGCACCGCTGGCTGTCTTTGCAGGGCAATCACTAGATGCAGCCACAGGTTCTCCCCGCACAGGATCTGAGCCCTGCAAGTGAAGCTTCTGCCTTGCAGGACTCAGATCCTGTGCGGAAGCAGAGCAGCGCAGCCACGAGGTTCACATCTAAGCCTCGCGCCCCGTACAGCGGTGGAGGTCAGGGCAGAATTGAAGGCGCTGCCGGGCAGCGGTCAGGCTAGGCTGTCCTGGAACGCTGTCCGTCAACACCGTGCGTTACCACTGCTTGTCGGGTATATCCACCACGATGCCATCCAGCTCGGGGGTCATGACGATCTGGCAGCAGAGCCTGCTGTTCGGCTTCACTTCCGCCGCTGTACAATCCAGCATGCTGGTTTCCCGCTCGCCGGGAGTCGGCACCTTGTCCATGAAGGTATCATCCACATACACATGACAGGTTGCGCAACTGGCACTGCCACCGCAATCGCCGACAATATCGTAGATACCATTGGAGACTGCAGCCTGCATCAGGCTTACCCCGTCGGCTACATCCAGCTCGCGACGCGTTCCATCATGTGACACATACACTACTTTAGACATCTGTTTATCCTCACACGCTATGGGGCAAAACGGCGATTTCGATTTATTGTGGGTATCGGTCGCAGGTCAATTTCAGGCACTACTCAATTCAGCTTTGGCTGCCGCGATTATTTCTTTCAACGACACACTTTCGTCACCCAGTAGGTTTGGTTCAACCGGAAGTCGATCCGTGATGATCTGCTTTGACAGGTTGAATTCCACTGGACGGTTCACTGCATCAACCGCCAGCACCCGGTCTCCCTGCAGGTAGAAAACGCAGAAGTCGGGCTGCTCCAAAGAGCCGCGGATAATGATCCGATCATATCCCTCGGACAGCCCGACCATTTTCAGTCCGATTTCATACTGGTCGGACCAGAACCAGGGGGCGGCCTCACTGCGCGGCGGCTTGCCGCAGACGATGGCGGCAACTTTCCGTGCCTGCTCCAATGCATTGGGCACTGACTCGATACGTACCCTGCGACCATAGATCTGGCTGTGAAACCGGGCGCAGTCGCCAACCGCCATGATCGCGGGATCAGAGGTCTGCATCTGCTCGTTGACCACGATACCGTTATCGACCTGCAGTCCGGCCACACTGGCCAGCTCGCAGTTCGGGATCAGACCAATCCCGGCGACCACCAGATCTGCTGGCAGTCGCGTGCCGTCCTCGCACAGAACTGTGGTCACTTTCTGCTGGTCGGTCGACATCTCGAACCCGCATACCTGCATGCCGGTTCGTATGTCAACGCCGGCTTCGCGGTGCAGGCGCTCGTAAAAGGCCGATACCGGAGGGGCGGTAACCCGCGCCAGCACCCGGTCTGTGGTGTCTAGCAGGGTGACTTGCATGCCTGCCTTGATGGCGGTTGCAGCCACTTCAAGGCCGACATAGCCGCCGCCAATCACCACCAGGCGGTTGCCCGGAATCAGTTGCTGGCGAATACACTTGGCATCCTCAAGTGTGCGTAGGTATCGATAGTTGTCCGCCTTGCCGGCTGCGCCACTGGCTACCGGTAGCAGTCTCGGACGTCCGCCGGTAGCCAATACCAACCGGTCGTAGTCCAGTACCTGGCCATCCGACAGGCTGACCTGCCGTAGGTCGCGGTTGATGGCTGTTACCTGTGTGCCACTGAGCAGTCGGATGTTCTGCGCCGCATAGGCATCCGGGGTTCTCAGGTACAGGCTTTCCGGGGTGGCCTTGCCAGCCAGGTAGGCTTTGGATAGCGGCGGAAGATGATGGGGCGTCACCGCTGCATCTCCCACCAGCCAGATACTCCCGCTCCATCCGCCTGCGCGCAGGCCAAAGGCAACTTCAACACCTGCCAGGCCAGCCCCGACGATGACCAGATTCTCGTTTGCGTTCACTGCACGCACTCCCACGGTTTATACCGCGTTGGTGGTCGCAGGATCCCAGACCAACGGGAGTGCCTGCACGCCACTTACGATGCCACTTTGGTGGCGAATTTGAGCGCCTGGGGCAATGGCGAAGTCCGGAATCCTGGTCAGCCATTCCTTGAGGGTGATGATGATTTCCCGGCGGGCCAGGTGTTGGCCAAGGCACAGATGACTGCCGTGGCCAAAGGTCGTGTGCGAAACCTTTTGGCGATTGAAGTCGACGTGCATAGGGCAGGCGTTTTCACGCTCGTCCAGGCCGGAGAGCATCTGCGGCAGGAGGATCTGGTCGCCTTTCTTCATTTTCACGCCATGAAACTCGTAGTCGGAGGCGAGAATGCGGCCATCGGCGACCAGAGAGGAGCGCCGGAGCAGTTCCTCGGTGGCGGCTGGAATGCGCTCCGGATGTTCGATCAGTTCTTTGCGGTGCTCCGGGCTTTTGGCCAAAAACTCCATGCTGAAGCTGAGGAAGTTGACTACGGTATCCAAGCCACCGACCAGCAGAAGGCCACACATTCTCTTAGCTTCGTCGCTGGTGATCGGGCGTCCGTTGACCTGTCCGTTGGCAACGATGCTGATGGCGTCGGTGCCTGGATTCTGTTTGCGCTGCTCAATGACCGGTATCAAATATTCGTAGAGCGCGTCCTTGGCCTGTGCGAAGGTCATGCTGCCATCTGGCCGGGTCATCTGATCCGTGAGGTATTTCAAGTGCGGGACATCCTCCTCCGGCAGGCCTGCGAGTAGCAAGAAGATGCGGATCGGGAAGGGCTCAGCGTAATCCTCGGTGAAGTTGCAATGCCCCTGCAGGCGCAGATTTTCGATCAGCGAGCAGGCCAGTTCCTGGATATGGTTTTCCAACTTGTCCACCACGGGCATGCCAACCACCTGGTTGGCCAGCGCGCGAAACTGGCGCTGCTCGGGCGGGTCCATCGAGGTAGGGATGAAGTCGTAGGCTTCGCCGGCTTCACGAGGGATGAACGGGCACGCGCTGGAAAAGTGGATGTAATCTTCATAGGCCTCACGGATCAGTTGGCCGCGAGTGGCGATCCAGTGCCCGCCGTTGCAGCGAGTCCACACCAGATCCGGTACGTTCGGTCCCTGCAGGACTGCCCAGGCCTCCTGCACGCCGGCAGACAGGTTCGACGGGTTGTACATGTCGAAGTCGAATACCAGGTGCTCTGGTACATGGGCCGGCAGAGGTGCGAGATTGGCGTTGCTTTGCATGGTTGTACTCATTGTTGTTCTCCAAGAAAGCGGGTTGGTTAGAGAGTAGGGTCGATCACGGGTTTGATCAGTGCACCTGTCTTGACCAACTCAAGTGCCTTGTTAGCGTCATTGATGGAAAAACGCTGGGTGATCAGATCGGCCAGCGGGAAGCGGTCCTGCAGTCGAGCTGCAAGCTGCATGGCTTGATAGTAATGCTTGGGTTTGGGGAAGGTCGCTCCGGAAACTTGCATGTTCTTGATGGTCAGGTCTCGAGGCGCGATGGGCTGGGTACCGATCGCGCCCCACAGGCCGAGAATGATGTAGCGACCATGATTGCCGGTCAGATCCACTCCCTCGGGAAATGCCGGCAGGGCACCAGCCGCTTCCACTACCACGCTTGCACCGCGCTTGCCGAAGCGATCGCTAACCATGCGCTGGCGTTCCTCCCGCGTGGTGTCCTTGAGCGAAATGGTTTCGGTCGC
>JAWWDH010000016.1:0-19054 GCA_033720015.1 Pseudomonas sp. | reverse complement strand
TTAACGGAATATCCATATAAATGCGCTGGGTGTCGGTGACGAAGTCGCGGGCACGCGCATAGCGCTTGCCGCTGTAGAACACCGAGGCGGCACTGTAGCAGCCTGCTGCACGCATGACGGAACCAACGTTCGCTGGGGATTTGGGGTTGTACAGGCCGATGCAGGCGTATCTCTTGTTGGCCACGCTGGTACTCGCAAAAATTAGGAAGGTTTTTCACGCCGCACAGTGACGCCCTGAAGGGCAGCGCAAAGATGGCCGGTGAAAAAAAGACGCGAGTATACCCCTATGACGGCATTCTGCTTTTACAGAAACCGGCTTGCTGGTGATGCGGTTAATCCCTATCCACGCAGCACGCCGGTTGCTATCGCATTGCGCTAGTTCTTTTTCATTCGTGCGGCGAGGTCGGCGAAGGGGTTGTGAGTCGCCTGTGACGTTTTCGGTGTGCTGAGCGAGCCTTCGCTAAAGTACTGCTGGTCGGTGTAGCGCGAATGTTCATTGTCATGGCAGAACAGACACAGCAGCTCCCAGTTGGAGCCGTCCTGCGGGTTGTTGTCATGGTTGTGATCGCGATGGTGCACCGTCAACTCGCTTAAGCGCTTGCCGGCAAACTCACGGGCGCAGCGCCCACACACGTGCGGGTACATTTTTAACGCTTTATCGCGATAGCCTTCTTCACGCGAGCGCTGGGCATCGGCAAGGATACGGTCAAGCTTGGCGGTGGCAGATTTATCCGTGCTCATGTCTGGTCTCGGGCTGGCTAGGCTGGGTGTCACAGTGTAATCCGGCCAGTGGTCGGGGAGAACACTAGGACGGGCACTTAATCGCTAGCCGGTTAGCCTAACAAGCGGGTCAGGACAAACGGGAGGATCTTTATGCAGACGTCCATGTTGCTGCTTGCGGGGCTGCTAACGCTGTGTGCTGCTACCGCGACCGCCGAAGACTATCGGTTGCCGCCAGCCGCGCAACCTGCGCCGGGATCACCCGGTACGGCTACGCCTCAGCCCTTTACTCAACCGACACTGCGCAATCTGCCGAGCACTGCGCCAAATTCACCGCCGTTGCTCAAGCGAGGTACAGACGATGCGGGGTTACGGCTTAACCCGTCGGGCAATCTTGCCCCGCCAGATGCTGATTTGCCCTTGCTGGAGCAACAACGCCAGCGCAATAACCAGGGGCTGAGTGATAACAGGCGCAAGGCCGATTGATCAGAGCTGCTGCTCGACCAGTTGACCATCGACCATGCGCAGGCGTTTGGACATGGCCACGGCAATTGCACGTATCACCTTGGCTGCCGACTTTGGAGCCTCCACCAGCATTTTATCCAGTGACTCCTTGCTGAGAACCAGCAGTATGCAGTCGCTGATAGCAACGCAACTGGCCGAGCGACGTTCACCATCCAATACCGCCATCTCACCGAAGGCGCGGCCCTTGCGCAGTTTGGCGATCTCGATGGGGTGGCCACTGGAGTTGGTTTTGCGGATCGAGACCGCACCGAAGTGGATAATGCACATAAACGTGCCTGGATCACCCTCCATGCATATGACGGCATCGGGCTCAAACTGACTGATGCTGAAGTAGCCAGCCGCGCTCAGCACCTCAGTCGCATGCAGGCTGTTGAACAGGCCGCAGTCGAGGAGCATGTCGCGAATTTCATCAATCAGATACGACTTTTCTGGCATGGGCTTGGGCTGCGCGATAAAGGGAAGGGCATGACGTTATCTGCCACGAGCGGGTTTGCCAACTGCCGCTCGCCAGAAGTTGGGTGGTCATCACCGCGTTAGTTTCAGCAGCGTTTGAGCACCTTGAGGATAAAGGCGTACTCCAGCGCGACATCCTTGAAGGCCTGGTAGCGTCCACTCATGCCGCCATGGCCGGCGTCCAGGTCGGTTTTCAAGAGCAGCAGGTTACTGTCGGTCTTGTGCGCGCGCAGCTTGGCCACCCATTTGGCCGCTTCCCAGTACTGCACGCGGCTGTCGTTGTAGCCGGCTACGGCGAGGATCGCCGGATAGGCCAGAGCCTGCACGTTCTCATAGGGCGCGTAGGCTTGGATGCGCGCGAATACCTCGGGCTCGCTCGGGTCGCCCCATTCGTCATATTCGGTGACGGTCAGCGGCAGGTCGGGGTTCTGCATGGTGTTGAGCACATCGACAAACGGTACCTCGGCGATAGCGGCCGCGAACAACTCTGGACGTTGGTTGAGCACATTACCGATTAATAGCCCACCCGCACTGCCACCACTGATCACCAGCTGCTCGGCCTGAGTGTAACCGCTGCTGATCAGGTGTTCGGCGCAGGCAATAAAGTCGCTGAACGAGTTGTGCTTGTGCGCAAGCTTGCCAGCGCGGTACCAGGCTTCGCCCAGTTCGCCGCCACCGCGCACATGGGCGATGGCAAACACAAAGCCGCGTTCGAGCAGAGACAGGCGTGCGTGGGAGAACCAGGGGTCGAGGCTTTCGCCGTACGCACCGTAGCCATACAAATAAAGTGGAGCGTGGGTGCCGAGTACCTCGCGCTTGGCCACCAGGCTGATCGGCACCTGCGTGCCGTCTGCTGCGGTAGCCCACAGGCGTTGGCTGACGTAACTGTCGGCATCGAACGGCCCGAGCACCGGGGTTTCCTTGAGCACGATCTGCTCACCAGTGGCCAGCTCCAACTGACGCACTTGCGCGGGGCGGTTGAGCGCTTCATAGCGCAGGCGAATCACCGGGCTGTCGAATTCCAGGCTGTCCTGCACATACAGGCTGTAAGCCGCATCGGGCAACTGCACGCGGTAGGCGGTTTGCCCTTGCGCGTGCACCTCGATGATCGGCAGGCCGTTCTCGCGCAGGCTGAGTGCCAGTGCCTGTTGATTGAGGCTAAAGCCTTCCAGCATCACCTGCGGATCATGTGCGCGCCGCAGTTGCCAGTGCGCACGGCTCGGCGTTGATTCGTCGGCACTGAACAGGGCGAAGTTGATGCCGTGTTGATTGCTGCGAATCAGCCAGCACCATTGACCCTCCAGCATGCCGTGGTCGATGTCATATTCATGGCCTTCTTCGCGTGGGGCCACGCAGCTGAAGTTGCCTTGTGGTGTGGCGGCGTCCAGCACCCAGGCTTCGCTGGTGGTTTTGCTGCCCAGTTGCAGAATCAGCTGACGCTCGGAGCTGCTGCGGTAACAGCTGAGGAAAAAGCGTCCGTCAGGTTCATTGAACACCAGCTCGGCCGCGTCAGTACCCAGTGTGTGGCGATAGAGCTTGTGCGGGCGGTGGGTGTCGTCCAGTTCGCCGAAGAACAAGGTCTGGCTGTCATTGGCCCAGGTCATGCTGCCGTCGCAGTCAGCGAACGGCAGCTCGATCAGGCTGTCGTCGGCCAGTTCCTTGACGAACAACTGATAGGTTTCCTCACCGCTGGTGTCCAGGCTGTAGGCCAGGCGCTGATGATCAGGGCTGATGCTGAATGCGCCCAGCGAGATAAAGCCGCCATCGGCCAGGGCATTGGGGTCGAGCAGCAACTGCTCGCTGTTTTCATCAACCTTCAGCGAGCCATCGGCCGGTTTGCGGCAGCGGTAATGCCGTGGGTATTCGTCGCCAGCGACAGTGCGCTGGTAATACAGGTACGGCCCCCAAGGTGAGGGCAGGCTCAGATCGGTTTCGCGGATGCGCCCCTTGATCTCCTCAAACAGGCTTTCACGCAGCGCTAATTGTTCGCTGAGTTGCTGTTCCAGGTAGGCGTTTTCCGCCTTGAGGTGATCGAGCACCTCTGCACTGTCGCGGTTTTCCAGCCAGCAATAAGGGTCGGCAGCGTTATCGGCGCGGGCGATGGGGGCGTATGACATGAAACAACTCCTGTGGCTGAGAGCGGACAGTGGGGACGCCGCAGCAGGCAAAAGCCGTTATCATAAGCGCCACTTCGCCCGTCGGCTGCTGAAATGTGCGCGCTCATGTGTCTACTCGCCGGCCGAGCCCTTAATGCCAGAGAATTTGCGTTTTATGACTGAAAACGACTACCTGCTTGCCTGGGGTGCCTACCTAGTGGCAGCGCTTGGCTGTCTGTTGGTGTGGTTTCGTTTGACCAGCTGGATGTGGCGTTACTTGCGTGAGCCGCTGCGCGTGCTGGTAGTGGTGCTGTTGTTCAGCCCGACCATCGTTGACCCAGGCAAAGAGCAGTTCGCCCCGGCGATTGCTATCACTGCCATGGACCTGCTGTTAGATGTAGGCAACAACGCCTGGCGCGCCGCCGCTGATCTGAGCATGTACGGCTTGATTCTGTATGTGCTGTATCTGCTGTTTGTGGCTATTCGCTGGCCCGTGGAGCGCTGGTGGCAGGGGCGCAAAGGCCCTGCACCGATTGCCGATGATGAGCCGACCCTGCGCGAAATGATGGCGCGCGATGGCGAAGACTCTGGTGACACCCGCGTAGATGCGCGCGGCGAGCGCCGTTTTCGGCTAGAGCCACGCCTGTAAGCACTGTGCCACCCGCGCGAGCAGTTAAGTACGTGCCGCCTATGAAGGCGAAACTCTGGATTGGCAACGCCCACGGCATCGCGATATCTGATGCAGGTGCTGTGGTGCGTCCTGACGCGTTTTTACCCTGCGGCCTAAGCGCCTGGAGGCCGGATTGCGAGTAGAAGCGGAACAACTGCGCGAGGCGTTACGCCATGTGTGAATTGCTGGGCATGAGCGCTAATGTGCCGACCGATATCGTCTTCAGTTTTACCGGTTTGATGCAGCGTGGCGGGCGCACTGGCCCGCATCGTGACGGCTGGGGGATTGGCTTTTACGAGGGCCGTGGTCTGCGTTTGTTCCAGGACCCGCGGGCGAGTAGCGAGTCGGAGGTGGCGCAGCTGGTGCAGCGTTACCCAATCAAGAGTGAAGTGGTGATTGGCCATATTCGTCAGGCTAATGTTGGCCGCGTCTGCCTGGCCAATACCCACCCGTTCGTGCGTGAAATGTGGGGGCGCAATTGGTGCTTTGCGCATAACGGTCAGTTGGCGAATTTTGCTCCGCGCCTGGATAACTACCGGCCGATTGGTGATACCGACAGCGAAGCGGCGTTCTGTGACCTGCTTAATCGTTTGCGCTATGCATACGCTGAGCCTGTAGCCATGGATGTGCTGTTACCAACCTTGGTCAGTGCCTGCGCCGGTTACCGGCAACACGGTGTGTTCAACTGCCTGCTCAGTGATGGCGAGTGGTTGTTCAGCTTCTGTTCGAGCAAGTTGGCGCATATCACCCGGCGTGCACCGTTTGGTCCGGCACATTTAAAAGATGCCGACATGCAGGTGGATTTCCAGGCCGAAACCACGCCCAATGACGTGGTCACGGTACTGGCCACCGAGCCGTTGACCGACAACGAGAGCTGGACGCTATACCAGCCGGGTGAGTGGCGTTTATGGCGCAGCGGTGAATGTGTGGCGCAGGGTTTGGCTGATTCGGTGCAGCTTTGATTTAGGGGGAGGGAATCATGTTCAGAAGCTATCTGCGGTTGGCCTTGTTTGCTCTGGGGCTGCTGGTCGGAGTGCAAGTGCCGGGCTTTATCGATGACTACAGCAAGCGCGTAGAAGCCCATCGCATTGAAGCCGAGCAGGGCCTCAAAGGCTTTCGGCAAACCGCGCAGCGCTTTTTTAAAGGTGACTTGGTCGCGTTGGTCGGCCATTACCAGGCCAGCCCTGACCCGGTAATGCGCAGCGATGCACAGAGCCTTGGCAGCCTGGTTGAGCGTTCGGCATTTTTGCAGCGCGAAGCCAAGGCCATGCAAGGCGCTTGGTACGCTCAGGTCTTGCACCTGGCAACAGCCGCAGACCATGAATTAATGGAAGAAACCTTCAGCGCCTACCGCTATCAAGTGCTGCTGGCGCCCGAGGCGATTGCCTGGGGCATTGCCTGCGCCATGTTGCTGGCCTGGTTGCTGGAAAGCCTGGCGCTGCTGATCGGTATGCTGCTTGGCGTTGGCCGCAGCCAGAAGGTGCAGCAGCGGCACTGGCGTTGAGCGCGCGCCTAGAAGCTGATCACCAACTCCGGGCCTAGGTAAGCGTTGGCCTGGTTGATGTCGTCATCGCCGAGCAGGCCAACCGCAGCAGCCAATTGCAGACGTGCCAGCAAATAACGCAATTTGGCTTCAAGCAGATCACGTCGCGCAATGAAGACCTGCTCCTCGGCGTTGAGTATGTCGACGTTGGTACTGGAACCGGCAAGAAAGCCCTTCTTAGCCGAGTCCTGGGCGCGTTTACTTGAGGCTACGGCCGTTTCCAGGGCTTTGATACGGGCCTGACCGCTTTGCACGCCCCGGAACTCGCGGGTTATCGAGGAGAAGACTTCCTCGCGTGCGGCATTTACTTCCTCGCTGGCCTGCTCTCGGCTGGCCACGGCTTGGCGCACTCGGGCACTGACACCACCACCGGCATACAACGGCATGTTGAACTCCAGCCCCGCTGATGCGTATCGGTTTTGTTGGTTGATAGTGGACAGTGACTCGCTCTCATTGTTGGTGTAGCCCAGCACTAAATCGAGGGTTGGCCAGTGACCGCCTTTGGCCCGATTAACTTCTTCATCCGCTACGCCCTGGTTGAAATCGCGTGCTTTGAGCACAGGGTTGTGGGCCCGCGCTTTATCCAGCCAAGCCTGTAAATTACCGGGGTGCAGCAGTGGCATGGTGAAACGCTCCTGCAGAGTGGCGACTTGCCGTGGCTCCTCACCGATCATCTCTTGCAGCAGGCGCAGGGCAACTACCAGACGGTCCTGTGCCTCGATCAGTTCGGCCTTGGCCAAATCGCGGCGCGCAGTGGCTTGGTCGACATCGGTGATGGTGCCATCGCCCAGATCGAAACGCCGTTGTGAGGCGCTGACTTGTTGCTCGAAAGCCTTGAGTTTGGCATTCGCCAGATCAATGGTTTCACGCGCCAGCAACACGTCAAAGTAACGATTGGCCAGCCGCACCGCGACATTCTGCGTCTTAGCGTCGAACACCGCTTCGCTGTAGTCGGCGCGGTATTTACCCTGGCGGTATTCGGCCATTTTTTGTTTATTGAACAACGGCTGACGCAACTGCACGGCGAGGTTTTGCGAGTCGTAATCGAGGTCATTACTCACTGACCGGCCGAACATATTGTCCTGTTCCTGAGTACCATTGATACGATTTTTGCTGGCGCTGGCATTGATTCGCGGTAACAGGCCAGCACGTCCCAGGGCGCGATTTTCCAGGCCCGCGTCACGCTCATAGGCGGCGGCGCGGTAGGTTGGGCCTTGCAGCTGGATGATTGCCCAGGCCTCCTGCAAGTCCAGCGCAGCGGCAGGTAGGCTAACGAGTCCAGCGAGACACAGAAGCAGTCGAGTGGTCATGTCATTGCTCCTTGAAAGCGCCATCAATGCGGTCAAACATCGGTTTCATCAGGTAGCTCATCAAGTTGCGTTCGCCGGTCTTGATGGTGACGGTGGCTGGCATGCCGGGGCGAATCATGCTGTTGCCGAGCTTATCCATGCCGGTGCTCGTCACCTCGACCTGAGCCAGGTAGTAGGGTTGCTTGTTGGTTTCGTCGATCAACCGGTCAGCCGAAATGGTCATTACTCGTCCGGGGATGCTCGGCGTTTGGGCGTGATTGAAGGCGGGGAAGGTGATGTCCACCGGCAAGCCTGGGATCATTTTGTCGATCGCTTGTACGGGAATCATGGCGTCCACCTGTAGCGGCTCGCCGGCAGGCACCACGTCCATAATGGTTGAGCCGGCCTGGATCACGCCGCCAACGGTTGAGACATTCAGGCCCAGCACAGTGCCGTCGATGGGCGAGCGGATAACCGTATTGGTCACCTCATAATCGAGTACGCGCAGGCGGTCAGCCAGGGCGGTGGCCTCTTTCTGGGTATCGCTGAGTCGCGACTGCACCTCTTTCTGATAGTCCTGCTCAAGTTGCAAAATACGCAGTTTGAGTTCGGCAATCTGGTTACGGGTGCGGCCGATGTCGGCAATGTTTTGCGAGAGTGCGGCATTCAGATCAGCACCGTTGCGCTCCAGTTCGAGTAAGCGATTGCGGGTCACGTAACCTTCCGCCGCCAGGCTACGAACGCCCACCATTTCCTGCTTGAGAAAATTCACCTGGGCGCTGCGCGAGCCTTGTATCTGCCGCAAGCCTTTGAGTTGCTCTTCGGCACCGAGGATGTTTTCACGCAAAATACCGGCCTCGCCAAACAAAGCCGCACGGCGGGTGTTGAAGAGCCGCTGTTGCAGGCTCATGGCCGAAGCTAGGCGCGGGTCGTTGGCGAATTGGCTGAGCAGTTGTGGGTCAAAACTGACCGCGGGAGCAGCCTCAAGCTCAGCCTGCAGGCGGTTCTCGACGGTGCGTACGACAATGTATTGCGCGCTGACCACGCCTTGTTCAGCAATGGCGCGGGTTGAGTCGAGCTCAATCAGCACTTCACCTTTTTTCACCTGGTCGCCTTCACGCACCAGAATGGCCCGTACCGAGCCGCCGGTGAGGTGCTGGATGGTCTTGCGTGCATCGGTCACGTTGACTGTGGCAGTGGCCACCACGCCAGCATCCAGGGGGGCTAGGCTGGCCCACAGTAGAAACCCTCCAAAGCCGGCCAAAACCAGCCACAGGCCCCAGCGGCTAGGCCGATGGTCGTCGATGTCGATCACCTGCTCAGGGTTGGCCAGGATCAGGCCCTTGTGCTCGTAGTCGAGATTGGACATGGACCTCACTCCTTGCTCTTGACGGAGGCCAGGGTAGGTGCGTTGCCCTGGTTATGCGCAACATTGGCTTGGCGCAGGCTGGCGAAGACTTCGTCGCGGCTGCCGAATACCTGTACGGCACCCTCGTGGAGCATCAAAAGCTTGTCCACGATGTTCAGTACGGTGGGTCGATGGGAAATCAGTACCAGGGTTTTGCCTCGGCGCTTGAGGTCTTGTAACGCCTGAACCAGAGCCGCCTCGCCGACGTCATCGAGGCTGGCGTTGGGTTCATCAAGGACAATCAACGCGGGGTCACCGTATAGCGCGCGGGCTAGACCTATGCGTTGCTTCTGACCGCCCGAGAGCGAACCACCATCGGTGCTCAGGTAAGTGTCATAGCCTTGCGGTAGGTGCAGGATCATGTCGTGCACGCCGGCTTGTTTGGCCGCGAGAATTACCGCTTCGCTGTCGATGTTGCCGAAGCGTGCGATGTTTTCAGCGATGCTGCCTTCAAACAATTCAACATCCTGAGGCAGGTAGCCGAGCCAGGGGCCGAGCTCCTCCTTGTTCCACAGGAAAATGTCCGCGCCGTCCAGGCGAACCTTGCCGGCATAGGCAGGCCAGACGCCAACCAGCAAACGCGCGAGGGTGGATTTGCCGGCGGCCGAAGGGCCGATCACCCCGAGCGCCTCGCCAGGCATGAGGTTAAAACTTACACCGCGCAGGGTGGCGTTGCCTGCGCCGGGTGGGCAGGCAAAAACCCCGTTTAAGCTGAGCAGGCCCGTTGGCTTGGGCAATGACATTGAGATCGGGCGAGCTGGGAAATCATTCAACAGGGTGTTGAGTCGCTCCCAAGCGCTGCGGCTGGAAAGTACCTGCTTCCAGGCGGCAATCACTTGCTCGACTGGGGCGAGGGCGCGACCGGATAAAATCGAGCAGGCGATCATCATCCCGGGGGTGATCACGCCTTTGATGGCCAGCAATGCGCCAGCGCCGAGGATCAAAGATTGCAGGGCGACGCGGACGAAGCGCGTGGCGCCGTTTATATAGGCCGCTCGATCAGAGGCCAGGGTTTGCATTTCGAGGATGCGCAAGTGATTGCCGAACCAGCGTTTGCGGATTGCCGGCAGCATGCCCATGGCTTCAATGACTTCAGAGTTGCGCAGGTTGTTATTGGCAAAACTGCCGGACATCAATGAGGCCTTGTTGGCTTCACCTAAAGGTTTACGGGTGGATATTTCGGTCAGGTAGGCGAGTGCAAACAGCAGCAGTGAACCAATCAAGCTGATAAGCCCGAGCAGCGGGTGTACCAGATAAATCACCAGCAGATAGATCGGCGTCCAAGGGGCATCGAAGAACGCGAACAAACCATTGCCGGTTAGAAATTGTCGGACCAACGCCAAGTCTTGCAGAGCTTGCGCGGGATTACCGCCAGTGCGCCTGAGGTTACGTTCAAAGGCCGCCGTGAACACACGCTTGTTGAGCATCATGTCGAGCCGATTACCGACCCGAATCAACACGCTGGAGCGCACCACCTCGAGCAACGCCATCAGCACGTAGAGGCCCAATACCAGCACGGTCAGCATAAGCAGGGTGGTGACGTTGCTGCTGACCAGTGCGCGGTCGTAAACCTGCAGCATGTAAACCGCTGGTGTCAGCATCAGCAGGTTGATCACTCCGCTGAAGGTGGCCAAGACATAGAAGGTGCGGCGTAAGCGAAACAGTACTTCGGCCAATTCGGAGCGATGGGACGGCAACATGTCCATATAGATTCTCCAATGCGCAAGGCGGCGTAGTGCTTGGCAGGCCGCATGCAGGAAAGGCCGATCTACCGTATGCACCTGACGGTAGGCAGCGCACCAAGCAAAACCTATGGCGGCAGCTAGAGGGGCGGCTTGTCAGCTAGGTATAGATGGGGTTTTGCGTTTTCCGCAAGGCGATGACAGGAATTATTGGCGTTTTGCGCGGCTTTTATTTTTATAGAATCTCTATTTACAGCAGTTACTTATGATTTCAAAAGAGTTTTATATCGCCGATAGACGGTATATTGACATAAGGCAATGTAGCGACTTTAGTCTGTGTATTACGTGTGGCCGAAAACGGTCAAAAAGCGTTCAGGAATAAATCATCATGGGTCGAGTTTCGCGTCATCTCATCACTCGCGTTGCAACGCAAGGTAACTTCTTGCTTGCGCGCAGATTCCACGCCCCGCCTGGGTTCGCTGCGTAACCCAGGCCCCAGGCTTATGTATTACGCAGGTATGGGCTAGCAGCCAAATAGAACAGTGAAGTGCTAATCAATCGCTTAAACACGCATTCGTCGTGTAGCGAGGGGGTGTTTTATGGTCATTTTCAGGTACGGGGAGTTACTTCATTTGGAGCAATCATCATGTCTAGCAGCCAATATGATTTCACCGTCACACAACAGGACCTTGAGTTCATTCTCAAGCAAATAAAGATTTCCGAGGCCAGTACCAACCCGTTGACCGGAGCGGTAGAAAACTTGCCAGAGCTGGTTGGCAGCCCTTTGCTGCCATACGGTTTACGCACTGTGGATGGTTCCTGGAACAGCCTGTTACCAGGGCAACAAGCTTTAGGCGCTGCCGATAACATCATGCCGCGCCTGGTTGAGGCCAACCTGCGCGATGCCGACCTCTCGCCCCTCCAGTTCGGGCCACAGGTACAAACGTCCTATACGCAAACCAGCGGCAATGTCTTCGATTCACAGCCGCGGATTGCCAGTAACCTAATTGTCGATCAAACAGCCAACAACCCAGCGGCTGTGGCCGCCGCTCTGCAATTGGCCGGGCATGCCGATCCTTATGGTGAAGCGAGTGTCATCGCCACCTTTAATGTTCCGGTACAGGCCGCCAACGTGCTGATTCAAGCCGCGCAAGCGAGCATCATCGCGGCGGGTAGTGATGCCGATCTGCTTGCAGCCGCGCAGCAACAATTGGCCGATGCCAAAGCCGAGCATGCAGTAGCCTTTACGGCCTTGAGAGCAGAAATGGAAAGTGCCGGCCTGACCGTGTCGGATAACGGCACCATCGGCATCGAAAACCAGTCTCCGGATATCGGCTTATCGCCAGCCTTCAATGGCTGGATGACCTTGTTTGGTCAATTTTTTGACCACGGCCTGGACCTGGTAACCAAAGGTAATAACGGCACCGTGTTTGTACCGCTGCTGCCCGACGACCCGCTGTATGTGGAAGGCAGCCAGACCAACTTCATGGTCTTGAAGCGAGCCACTCAGGTGAATGGCCCCGGCCCTGATGGCATTCTGGGTAACGGCGATGACACCACCCACGAAAGCATCAATACCACCACGCCGTTCGTCGACCAGAACCAAACCTATACCTCACACCCTTCGCATCAGGTATTCCTGCGCGAATATGTGATGGTCGGGGATAGGCCCATGGCCACTGGTCACCTGTTGAATGGTGCACATGGTGTGGCTAACTGGGGCGAGGTCAAAGCACAGGCCAGCGCCATGCTGGGTATCCAGTTGGTGGATATGGATGTGCACAACGTGCCTTTGTTGGCCACCGATGCCTATGGCGCGTTTCTACGCGGTGCGAATGGCTTTGTGCAAATCGTTACGGTCAATGGCTTGGTCGAAGGTGACCCCGCCGCGAATGGTGGGCTCGGTGTTTTGCTGCCTCCCGGTACGATTCGTACTAATCATGCCTTCCTTGATGACATTGCACACGGTGCAGCCCCAGGTTTTGCCGACCTGGATAACAACCCGGCAACCCCGCCCACCGAGTTGTTGGCGGACTCGGATACGGTGGTGGGCTCTATGCCTAACCCTAATTTCGACCCAACATTACCTGTCGGACCGAATAACATGCCGATCCTGCCTCAAGAGTTCGGCACTTATGACAATGAGCTGCTTGATCGGCACTTCATCACCGGTGATGGACGGGGTAACGAAAACATCGGTCTGACCGCTGTGCATACGATCTTCCACTCCGAGCACAATCGTCTGGTCGAGGCTTACAAGCAAACCATCCTCAACAGCGCCGACCTGACCTTTATCAATGAGTGGCTGTTGACTGACCTGACGGCTTTGGACCAAGTGCCAACTACTCCGACCGGTATCGCTGCCCTTAATTGGGACGGTGAGCGGCTGTTCCAGGCCGGGCGCTTCGTCACCGAGATGCAGTACCAGCACCTGGTATTCGAAGAGTTTGCCCGTGCAGTACAGCCGGCTATCAACCCCTTCGTGTTTTCTAACTCTCCCGATATTGATCCAGCCATCGTGGCCGAATTCGCCCATGTGGTTTACCGCTTTGGTCACTCGATGTTGACCGAGACGGTTGATCGTCTGGACATCAATATGCAGTCGAACGATATCGCCCTGATTTCCGCCTTCCTCAACCCGCTGGCCTTTGATGGGGATGGCACTGTCAGTGTGGAAGCCGCTGCCGGTGCAATTGTGCGCGGCATGACGCGTCAGGCAGGCAACGAGATTGATGAGTTTGTCACCAGTGCACTGCGTAACAATGTGCTGGGCCTGCCACTCGACCTGGCCACGCTGAATATGGCCCGTGCCCGCGATACCGGAATGCCGAGCTTCAATGAGGCGCGCGCACAGTTTTATGCCAACACTGGCGACAGTCAGTTGACGCCTTTTACCAGTTGGGCCGGCATGGCGCCGGAGATGAAAAATCCGGCGTCAATCATCAACTTCATTGCCGCCTACGGTACACACTCCAGCATCACCAGCGCCTTGACCTTGGAGGGCAAGCGCGACGCGGCAATGACCTTGGTCTTTGGTGTTTCCGGCTCGGGTGGCACGGTACCCGCTGACCGCCTGGACTTCCTCAACAGCACTGGCGGGTGGACGGCGGCTAATTCCGGGCTGAACGATGTCGATTTCTGGATCGGCGGTCTGGCTGAGCGCAAGAATGAGTTTGGCGGCATGCTTGGCGCCACCTTTAACTATGTGTTTGAAAGCCAGATGGAGAGCCTGCAGAACGGCGACCGTTTCTACTACCTCAGCCGGGTGCAGGGTACCAACATGCTCAACGCGCTGGAGGCGAATACCTTCTCCAAGTTGATCATGCGCAACACTGACCTGGGTGACGAGGCGTCATCGCACTTGCCGAGCCTGATTTTCCACACCCCTGATCTGATCCTGGAAATGGATATCAGCAAGCAAATTGGTGCAGACCCAATCGAGTCGAATCCCATTCTGCAGATCCTCCATCCCAAGGTTATTCGTGTTGCACCCGGCGCCGATGTGGATGGTGACGGTAAGGCGGATGGCGGCTATTTACGCTTTACCGGCGGTGAGCACGTGGTGCTTGGTGGCACCGCGGGCAACGATACGATTATCGGCGGAAATGGCATTGACACTATTTGGGGCGGTGCCGGTAACGACCGCCTGGATGGCGGCAATGAGGCTGACCAGGTGCATGGCGGTGACGGCGACGACATCATTACCGACGCTGGTACACCGGTTGGCGGCGCAGACTTTCTGCATGGCGACGCCGGCAATGATGTGATCTCGTCAGGCATGGGCAACGACCTGGTGTTTGGCGGGGCGGGTCAAGACTTCGTCATCACAGGCAATGATGCCACTGAGGTATTTGGCGGCCTAGACAACGACTTCATCCTCGGGGGCAACGATTCGGACTTCCTGCTGGGCAATGAGGGGGATGACTGGATCGAGGGCGGCGAAGGGTTTGATACCCTGGCCGGAGATAATTCGGAGCTGTTCTTTAACAGCCCGATCATTGGCCACGATGTGCTCAATGGACAGGGCAACGACACTGACTACGATGGCGAGTCGGGTGATGACATCATGTTCCAGGGCCCCGGCATCCAGCGTAACAACGGCATGGCCGGGTTTGACTGGGCAGTGCACAAGGGCGACCCCAATGGGGCCTTCTCCGACCTGGGCATCCCGATCTTCGTCAACCAGCAGGATCTGATCCTGCGTGACCGTTTTGACCTGGTTGAAGGCCTATCGGGATGGAGCTTCAATGACACCTTGATCGGTCGCGAGGTGGTGACCGGGGCCGCAGGTGGCGGTGGTGGAGCGGCGATATTTGATGCCAACACCCCACTGGAAAGCTTCTCCAACGCCCTGTTGCAGTCCAGTGTTGACCGGATTGCGGGCTTTGACCTACTGGTCGAGCACTTGACTCGTGAAACCTTTACCTGGAACGGTAAGGAACACACTGTGGTCGTGATGGACGAGGCCGCAGTGGTGCGTGATGGCAACGGCATCGTCACCTTCGTCAGCGATACCCCCTCTGACATTCTGCTCGGCGGTGGCGGCAGCGACATTCTGCAGGGTAAAGCCGGTAATGACATTCTCGATGGCGATGCCTGGCTGAATGTGCGCATCAGTGTGCTGAATGCAGTCCCAACGGCTGCAAACCCTAATCCGGGTGAGTGGTTTAGCGTCGACAGCATGAATGAAATCAAGCTGCGCATGCTCAGCGGTGAAATTAACCCCGGTCAGTTGCAGATCGTACGCGAAATTCTCTATAGCAACAGTCCAGACGATATTGATACCGCGGTGTTTAGTGGAGCCTTTGCTAACTTTGAAGTCATCGAGAACTTCGACGGTAGCTTCCAAGTGGTCGATAACACGGGTGCTGAAGGCTCAGACTGGCTACGCAATATCGAGCGGGTGCAGTTTGCTGACCACACGCTGTGGTTGGTTGACCGTCCTGCCACGGGTAGCGTGACCATTAGCAGCCTGACCCCAGCCGAAGATCAGCTATTGACCGTCACGGATACCATCAGCGACCCCAATGGTTTGTTGAATGCGACGATTACCTACACCTGGCAGGCCGATGTGAATGGTGTGTGGACGGATGTCGGCAACGGGCCAAGCTTCCAGCCTGGTGATGCCGAAGTGGGTTTGACGCTGCGGGTAGTGGCTTCGTTTGTCGATGACGGGGGGTATCCAGGATCGATTACTTCTGGCATCACGGCGGCGGTCACTAACGTCAATGATGCACCGACCGGTTTACCGCTGCTTAGCAGTGATACCCCAATTGTCGGGCAGCTGTTGAGTGCGTCGACCATTGGCTTGGCGGATGCCGATGGCTTGGTCGGGGTGACATTTGCCTTCCAGTGGCAGTCCGGTAGTGGCTCCACCTTCAGCGATATTGCGGGAGCCGATGGTGAAACCTTCACCGTTACGGCGGCGCAGGCAAGCCAGCAAATACGCGTAGTGGTGTCGTATACCGATAACCGCGGCACGTTTGAGACCGTCACTTCGGCGGCTACGGCACTGGTTGCCAGTGCCGTTATCATTGGCACCAATGCCGGCGAAACCCTCACTGGCACCGAGTTTGATGACCAGATATTCGCCTTGGGCGGCAACGACATACTCAATGGCTTGGCCGGCAATGACTTCCTTGATGGCGGCGCCGGCAGTGACCTCCTGGATGGTGGTTTAGGCGCTGATGTGATGCTCGGTGGTACTGGCAACGATACCTACATTGTCGATGATGTTGGCGATGTGGTGACTGAGCTGGCGGGGGAAGGCACCGATACAGTGCTGACCTCACTGCTGAGCTATGTGCTCGACGCCAACGTAGAAAGGCTGACCTTTACCGGCATCGGTAACTTTGTTGGGACAGGTAATGCCTTGAACAACATCCTGACGGGTGGCAATGGTAACGACATCCTGGATGGTGGGGCCGGCGCTGATCGGCTGGTGGGCGGGTTTGGTGACGACAGCTACTTTGTCGATGTCGCCAATGACATCATCATCGAAGAGTTTGGCGGAGGGACTGATACCGTCTACTCCACCAGTGCCACCTTTAACCTGCGTGCCAACGTGGAGAACCTGACCCATATCGGCAGCAATGCCACGGAAGTCAACGGCAACGGCTTGGATAACGTAATCCAGGGCGGTATTGGCAACGATACGCTGAATGGCCGAGGCGGCAACGATACCCTGATAGGGGGCGATGGCAACGACACCTTGATCGGCGGCGGCGGCGATGATCTGCTTGAAGGCGGTCTGGGTAATGACACCTTGCTCGGCGGAGCCGGTAACGACACCTTGGAAGGTGGCGCTGGTGATGACTTCTTGAACGGCGGAGGGGGGAATGACCGCATGACGGGTGGTGAAGGTAACGACACCATGAACGTCAGCCAAGGCAATGACATCCTGGTGTTCGGGGCGAACTTTGGTAACGACACCGTCATTGGCTTCGATGCCAACCCGGGCGGTGGTCAAGACCTGCTAAATATCGCCTACTTCAACCTGACAGCGGCAACCTTTAATAGCCGGGTGAGTATCTCTGACATTGGCAACGACACCCTGGTGTCAATCAATGGCGCTGATGGCGGCACTATCACCCTGGTTGGGGTCACCAATGCCAATACGGTGACCATCGCTGACTTCCAGCTGGTGTAAGTGCCACGATAAACCCATGCCAGGGACGGCAGCCTTAAAGCGCTCTACTTGGTATGTAAATTAGAAAGCCCCAGTCGAGGTTCGGCTGGGGCTTTTTTTGTGCGTGTAGAAGGTTAACTCGGCGTTATTTCGACAAAAACTTCATGCCGTCTTCCAACCCCTGCAAGGTCAGCGGGTACATCTGGTCCTCCAGCAATTCACGCATGATATTGGTCGACGCGGTGTAGCTCCAAGTGTCCTTGGGGTAGGGATTGATCCAGATAAGCTTTTTGTATTTCTCCATAAAACGCTTGATCCACACGTAGCCCGGCTCTTCGTTCCAGTGCTCGACGCTGCCACCGGCCTGGGTGATCTCATACGGCGCCATCGCGGCATCACCGACGAATACCACTTTGTAATCGGCACCGTACTTGTGCAGCAGATCCTGGGTAGAGAAGCGCTCCGAGGTGCGACGCAGGTTGTTCTTCCACACCGATTCGTACACGCAGTTATGGAAGTAGAAGTACTCCATGTGCTTGAACTCGGTCTTGCAGGCGCTGAACAACTCTTCGCAGACCTTAACGTGGGCGTCCATCGAGCCGCCGATGTCGAACAGGATCAGCAGCTTCACTGCATTGCGCCGTTCCGGGCGCATCTGAATATTCAACAGGCCGCCGTCCTTGGCGGTGTGGTCGATGGTGCCGCTGAGATCAAGCTCGTCCTCGGCACCCTGGCGGGCGAACTTGCGCAGGCGGCGCAGGGCCACCTTGATATTGCGCGTACCCAGTTCGACCTGATCGTCGAGGTTCTTGTATTCGCGTTGATCCCAGACCTTGACCGCCTTGCCCTGACGCTTGCCCGCATCACCGACGCGGATGCCTTCCGGGTTGAAACCGCCGGAGCCGAATGGGCTGGTACCGCCGGTGCCGATCCATTTGTTGCCGCCCTCGTGGCGTTCCTTTTGTTCTTCGAGACGTTTCTTGAACTCCTCAATCAGCTTGTCGAGGCCGCCCAATGATTCAATCTTGGCGCGCTCTTCATCGGTCAACGAGCGCTCGAATTCCTTACGCAGCCACTCATCGGGGATCAGTGCCTCGATGTGCTGGTTAAGGTTTTCCAGACCCTTGAAGTAGGCCCCGAACGCACGGTCGAACTTGTCGAAATGCCGCTCATCCTTAACCAAGATGGTGCGCGCGAGGAAATAGAATTCGTCCATATCGGCGAACACTACGTTGTGTTTCAGCGCGTTGATCAGGTCGAGCAGCTCACGCACCGACACCGGTACCTTGGCGGCGCGCATTTCGTTGAACAGGTTGAGCAGCATGGCTGCATCCTCACAGAGTTCCCGTAGGGTGGGTTAGCCGCGCAGCGGCGTAACCCACCATCAATAACACCGCTACCGCCTTAATCAGGCTGGCAGCCTGTTGGTGGGTTACGCGTTGCTAACCCACCCTACAAGAGCGTGGTTTAGCGCGAAGCGCGGCGGCTCATAAAGGCCAGCCGTTCCAGCAGCTGTACATCCTGCTCGTTTTTCACCAGGGCGCCAGCCAGCGGCGGGATGGCCTTGGTTGGGTCGCGCTCACGCAGCACCGCTTCGCCGATATTGTCGGCCATCAGCAGCTTGAGCCAGTCGACCAGTTCGCTGGTGGAAGGCTTCTTCTTAAGACCCGGCACTTTACGCACGTCGAAGAACACGTCCAGCGCTTCGGCGACCAGGTCTTTCTTGATGTTTGGGTAGTGCACATCGACGATCTTCTGCAAGGTCGCACGATCCGGGAAGGCGATGTAGTGGAAGAAGCAGCGACGCAGGAAGGCGTCCGGCAGCTCCTTCTCGTTGTTTGAGGTAATGATGATGATCGGGCGCTTGCTGGCCTTGATCGTCTCGTTGGTCTCGTAAACGTAGAACTCCATTTTGTCGAGTTCTTGCAACAGGTCGTTGGGGAACTCGATGTCGGCCTTGTCGATTTCATCGATCAGCAGAATCACACGCTCTTCGGCCTCGAAAGCCTCCCACAGCTTGCCCTTCTTGATGTAGTTGCG
>JAWWDH010000015.1:0-19474 GCA_033720015.1 Pseudomonas sp. | reverse complement strand
GGTGGTGCGCAGCGTCTGGATTTAACTCAACTGGCCCGCGAGCTGGGGATGGCGTTGGCGCCGTTGGCCCACGCAAAAGGCATCTCCCTGGCGTTGGAAGCCGAACAGCCGGTATGGCTCAGTGGTGAGCCAACTCTGCTCAACGAACTGCTGTGCAATCTGCTGGATAACGCCCTGGCGCATACCCCGGCCGGCGGCAATGTGGTGCTGCGGGTGCTGCCGAGTGCGGTGCTGGAAGTCGAGGATGACGGTCCAGGCATTCCGCCGGAGGCGCATGAACGGGTGTTTGCCCGCTTCTATCGGCATAGCAGCAAGGGTTCGGGGGCAGGTTTGGGGCTGGCGATTGTGGGGGAAATTTGTCGCGCCCATCAGGCGCAGATCAGCCTGCATCAGGTGCAGCCGCAGGGGTTACGGGTGCGCGTCGAGTTTGCTGCAGCAGCCGAGTAAGCGGGCGCTGCAGCAACCTTGTGGGCTGTGCTATGCCGTTACTGCAGCATGCTCATGGCCGCTTCCATCGCCGCTGACAGGTCTTCGTCGTCATTGAGGTTCTGGCTCGGATCCAGGCCGAGCTTGCGGAACGCTGGGATCTGGCTCCAGTCCAGTTGGGTGTATGGGTGCTCGCTGCCCAGGTAGCTCTGCAGGGTGGCGACCTGAACGATATCGACATAATCGACTTTGGCGCTGTCGCGGGTGAAATCGAGGTACTGGCTGGGCACCATGGCGATCTGCTCGGGGAAGTCCCAGGTGCGCAGGATCTTGTCGCCGATGAGCGGGTGAATCTGCTCGATTACATGGTTGAGGCTGATCGAGTCGGCCAGTAGCTCGCTGTGCTCTTCGGCGTAGGTAAGAATTGGCAGTACGCCGATCTGATGCACCAAGCCCGCGAGAGTGGCCTGGTCGGGCAGCAGGCGGGTGTAGTGCTTGCACAGTACGTGGCAGATGCCGGCGATTTCCGTGCTTTTATTCCACACTTCGCGCATTTTACGGTCAACCACGTCGCTGGTTGCCTGGAACATCTGCTCCATGGCGAGGCCGGTGGCGAGGTTGCAGGTGTAGTTGATACCGAGGCGACTTACGGCCATTTGCAGGTCGGTGATTTCTTTGTTGGTGCGCAGCAGCGGGCTGTTGACCACCTTGATGATGCGCGCCGTCAGAGCGGCATCGTTGCCGATGACTTTGCTCAGTTGCGCGATGCCGATATTCGGGTCCTCTGCTGCCTCGCGAACTTTCAACGCGACCTCCGGCAGGGTCGGCAGTACCAGTTCATCGTTGTCGATGGCCTGGCTCAGTTCCTTCTGGACTTTCTCGGCAAGCTTACTCATGGACAATTCTCTTTAGGCGGTGAGGCAAATAAAAGTAATGAAGAAGCGCACGATGCTCAGCGCTGAATGTCGCGGTCTGAATCCAGTGTATATGGCAAATCAAGCACACTTAGCGGGCTGCCCGCGGCAGAGCCCAGATGAATCAGGCCATTCAGTGCGGCATCGTCCTGCAGCACGGCCAGCAGTTCGACACCCGTTTCACTGCGGGCTGCCAATACGACCTCACCGACACTGGATGCATGGGTAGGCGAAAACAGCCCGGTAGCCGGCTCTGGCACTTGCTTGTCATGCAGTTCAAGGCGATACAGGCGGCGTTTGAGTTTGCCCAGGTACTGCATGCGCGCGACGATTTCCTGGCCGGTGTAGCAGCCTTTTTTAAAGCTGACGCCGCCCACTGCCTGCAGGTTGATCATCTGCGGAATAAACAGCTCGCGGGTGCTGCCCATGACCTGACCAATCCCGGCGCGCACCTGTGCCAATAGCCAGTCATTGAGCGGCGCTTCTGGCAGCTGGCTGGCCAGTTGGGCTTGCACGGCTTCGGCCTGGGCTGCGGGTATCCACAGTTCGGCGCGGCCATCGCTGAGGCGCAGGGCCAGCAATTCATTGTGCAGCGCCACGCTGTCGGTAGCGACTGGCAGCTCCAGGCCTAGGCTGCGCAGGGCGTCATCGCCACCGCTCAAGCCCAGGCGTAGCCAGTCCTGGCTTTCGTCGGTGAGCTTGGACTTGCTGAAGGCGGCGTATTTCTTCAGGTCGGCCAACTGTGCGTCAAGCAGTTCGCTGGCCATCGCCAGCAAGTAGCCGTCACTCACGCTGACAATGCGAAAGCTCGACTGCATACGACCTTTGGGCGTGCAGCGCGCGCCGAGGCTGGATTGGCTGGCGCTCAGGTAGTTGAGGTTGCAGGTGACTTGGCCCTGGAGGAACTTGTTGGCGTCCGGGCAGCGAACGGCGAGGATGCCTTCGTGGCTGAGGGTGCAATAAAACGCGGTGTCGGCCATGGTCGATTTGGTATCGCTGGATAAAAGAGAGGGGGCTTATCATAGAGCGCGCCTCGCACCTTGTCAGCGCTTGCCGCTGCTTCGTCGTGGCGCATTGCATGCACGCGGTCAACAGGGGCGCTTTTCATCGGTATACTGCGCGCCTTATCCAAGGAGCATACCCATGGTTGACTCGGTTGAACTCAATCGTCTGTTTTGGCACAGCCGCCGCGGCATGCTGGAGTTGGATGTGCTGTTGGTGCCATTCGTCAGAGAGGTTTATCCACACCTCGATGAGGCGGATCGCGAGCGATATCGCAAACTGCTCGAATGTGAAGACCAAGATATGTTCGGCTGGTTTATGCAGCGTGGCGAGCCGGAAGATGCCGACCTCAAGCGCATGGTTCGGATGATTCTGGATCGTGTCCAGCCAAAGTGATGGCTTCGAATGTCAGTGGCAGCCTTCGTGCTGGCTGCTGGCGTGCTATGCCCTGATCCAGGGGCTGGCGCTGCTCAGTCTGAGCTGGGTGGATATCCCCTTGTGGGCGCGCGGGCTTGGGCTGTTGTGCTGTCTGGCGCACGCCGTCTGGGTCGTACCACAATACCTGTTGCTCACTCGCTCATCAGCCTATCGGGCGCTGCGTTATACGGCGGATGGTTGGCAGGTGCACAGTGCCGCGCAGGGCTGGCAGCCAATCGAGCTGCATCCAGATAGCCTGGCGTTACCGCTCATGGTATTGCTGCGCTTTCGTCTGGCGGGGCAGCGGCGCGTGCGCTCGCTGTGCGTTGCCCGCGACAGCCTGCCGCGCGATCAGCACCGGCGCTTGCGCGTGCGGCTGAAATTCAGTCGTCATAGGTGGGCGGCAGCAAAATAGTGTCTTTGGCTTCGGCCAGCTGCTGCGGGTAGTCCAGGGTGTAGTGCAGGCCGCGGCTTTCATGGCGCAGCATGGCCGAGCGAATCATCAGCTCGGCGACCTGGGCCAGGTTGCGTAGCTCGATCAGGTCGCGGCTGACCTTGTAGTTACTGTAAAACTCGTCAATCTCGTCAAGCAGCAGGCGCACCCGGTGTTCGGCGCGCTGCAGGCGTTTGTTGGTGCGCACGATGCCGACGTAGTCCCACATAAAGCGCCGCAGTTCGTCCCAGTTGTGCGCAATGATCACATCTTCATCCGAGTCGGTGACCTGGCTGGCATCCCAGGTGGGCAGCGCAGCGGGTGATTGCACCTGATCCAGCTGGCTGACAATGTCGGCCGCCGCCGCGCGCGCGTACACGAAGCATTCCAGCAGTGAGTTGCTGGCCATGCGGTTGGCTCCGTGCAAGCCGGTAAAACTGGTTTCGCCGATGGCATACAAGCCGGGCACGTCGGTATGGCTGTGCTGATCGACCAGTACGCCGCCGCAGGTGTAGTGCGCGGCGGGCACTACTGGGATGGGCTCTTTGGTGATGTCGATGCCGAAGTCGAGGCAGCGCTCGTATACGGTTGGGAAGTGCGATTTCACAAACTCAGCCGGTTTGTGGCTGATATCCAAGAAGACGCAGTCAATCCCCAGGCGCTTCATTTCATGGTCGATGGCGCGGGCGACGATATCCCGCGGGGCCAGTTCGGCACGCTCATCGAAGCGCGGCATAAAACGCTTACCGTTAGGTAGTTTGAGCAGAGCGCCTTCGCCGCGCAGCGCCTCGGTGACCAGAAAGCTTTTTGCCTTCGGGTGGTACAGGCAGGTCGGGTGGAACTGGTTGAACTCCAGGTTGCCGACCCGGCAGCCGGCACGCCAGGCCATGGCAATGCCGTCGCCGCAGGCACCGTCCGGGTTGCTGGTGTAGAGGTAGACCTTGGCTGCACCGCCGGTGGCGAGAATTACAAAGCGCGCGCTGAAGGTGTCAACTTCGCCGCTGGCGCGGTTGAGCACGTAAGCGCCGAGGCAGCGCTGGCCATCCAGGCCAAGTTTGCGCTCGGTGATCAGGTCGACGGCGACGCGTTGCTCCAGCAATTCGATATTGCTGCGCTGTTTGGTTTGTTCGAGCAGGGTGTTGAAAATCGCCGCGCCGGTCGCATCGGCGGCGTGAATGATGCGCCTATGACTATGGCCACCTTCGCGGGTCAGGTGGAACTCAAAGCCGCCATCTTCTCGAGCAGTCTGGTCGTCACGGGTAAAAGGGACGCCCTGATCAATCAGCCACTGGATGGCTTCGCGACTGTGTTCCACGGTAAAGCGCACGGCATCCTCGCGGCACAGGCCGCCGCCTGCGTTGAGGGTGTCTTCGACATGCGATTCGACTGTGTCGGTGTCGTCTAGTACCGCCGCCACGCCGCCTTGCGCCCAGTATGTAGAACCGTTGGACAGGTTGCCTTTGCTCAGCACGGCAATACGCAGGTGCTCTGGCAGCGTCAAGGCCAGGGTTAGGCCGGCGGCACCGCTACCGATAACCAAAACGTCGTGTTGGTAATGTTGGCTCATGTTCGAATTCCGCGAAAAGCGGCCCCTAGTATATAGAGGGGGTGGGCTGCACAATAGCCGGCTTATGACCAAGTGCGTTACTCGGGAACTTTTTAAGTGTTTTGAGTTCCATAGGCGGTTATTTATTTGGTAATTCGCCTGTCTCGGGCGGCGTTGCAGTAGGGCAGCAGTTTTGCTTGACCCGTGTGTGATCCAGACTAAAAGCGCAGCATCGGAGTCCCTTTGCTGCGCTATTCCGTGCAGGGCTTTTAAGTGATCTGCAGGAAGCTTGTTTGAAGGAGAGAACTTTTGCGCAATGCCCAAGTCTACTTTGGCAGATCGATTAATGGGTCGGCTTGCGCTCCTTCAAACCCAATGAGGAGTTTTCATGCTAACCCAGGAAGATGATCAGCAGCTGGTCGAGCGCGTACAGCGCGGCGACAAGCGTGCATTTGATCTATTGGTGCTCAAGTACCAGCACAAGATTCTCGGGTTGATCGTGCGTTTTGTGCATGACACCCATGAGGCACAGGATGTGGCGCAGGAAGCCTTCATCAAGGCTTACCGGGCGTTGGGTAATTTTCGCGGTGACAGTGCGTTTTATACTTGGCTGTATCGCATCGCCATCAACACGGCGAAGAACCATTTGGTATCGCGTGGCCGACGGCCGCCAGACAGTGATGTAAGTGCTGAGGATGCAGAGTTCTACGATGGCGATCACGCCCTGAAGAATATCGAGTCGCCGGAGCGGGTGTTGTTGCGTGACGAGATCGAGGCCACGGTGCACCGCAGTATTGAGCAATTGCCAGAAGATTTACGCACAGCGCTAACCTTGCGTGAATTTGATGGTCTGAGTTACGAGGACATTGCCAGCGTCATGCAGTGTCCAGTTGGCACCGTGCGTTCGCGAATTTTCCGGGCACGTGAGGCCATTGATCGATCCCTGCAGCCGTTGTTGCAGGAAACCTAAGGCAGCGGCGTCAGCCAAGAGAGGAACCGCCATGAGTCGTGAAACCCTGCAGGAATCGCTGTCCGCGGTGATGGATAACCAAGCGGATGAACTTGAACTAAGGCGAGTGCTGGGGGCCAGTGATGACCCTGCATTGCGTGCAACCTGGTCGCGCTACCAAGTCGCTCGCGCAGTCATGCACAAAGAGTTGCTTGAGCCGCGCCTGGATATTGCCGCTGCTGTATCTGCAGCCTTGGCCGATGATGCCGCACCGGTTGCGCCACAAGCGCAGCGCGGTCCTTGGCGCACAGTTGGGCGTTTGGCGGTTGCGGCTTCGGTTACTGTGGCCGTGCTGGCTGGCGTGCGACTGTACAATCAAGATGAGATCGCGGGTACGCAGTTGGCGCAGCAGGCTAATCAGTCGATGCTTGCCATTCCCCAAGCCAGTGGCCCAGCGATGTTGGCAGGCTTTAATACCTCCGAAGAGCAAGCGGCCTCGACGGGCAGTGCTGTAGGTCAAGGTCAGCCTGGCTGGCATGAGCAGCGCCTGCCAGCGTATCTGCGCCAGCATGCGCAGCAAGCAGCCGTTAGCACCAGCGACAGTGCGCTGCCTTATGCGCGCGCAGCCAGCCTAGAAAGCCGTTAACGCCCGTTGTTAAGGAGTCGCATGCGCTTTATTGCTTTAAGCGCCCTGTTTCTGGGCAGCTGGCTGGCGTTGCCGGTAATGGCCGCTGAAGGGCCGGCGCTGCTGCAGCGTTTAGTCGATGCTGAGCGCGCGCTGAGCTTTCAGGGCACTTTTGTTTACGAGCGCAATGGCAGCTTTTCGACACACAGCATCTGGCATCGAGTTGACGAGGGCGGCACGCTGCATGAGCGCCTGCTGCAGCAGGATGGCTCGGCGCATGAGGTCGTGCGTGTCGATGGTCAGGTGCAGTGCGCCAGTGGGGCGCTGGCCGACCAATTGATCGACAGCCAGTTGTGGCCCAGCCGGGCGCTGAATGTCGAACAGCTGAGTCAATGGTACGAGTTGCGCGTGCTCGGCAACTCTCGTGTGGCGGGGCGTACTAGTCGTGTACTGGCGCTGGTGCCGCGAGATCAGCATCGATACGCCATTGAATTGCACCTTGATCAGCAGTCGGGCTTGCCGTTGAAGTCGTTGCTGGTCAACGAAAAAGGGCGCTTGCTCGAGCGCTTTCAGTTTACCCAATTAGAGGTTGCGGCTCCTGCAGCCGCCGATCTAGCGCCTGGTAATGGATGTCGGTCGGTGCGTTTGTCACCTGTGCATGCTGAAGCTGCGCAGGCATGGCAGTCGGATTGGTTGCCGCAGGGCTTTAGTCTGAGCTCGGTTACTCAGCGCCGCAGTCCTGCATCGGATGAGTGGGTTGCCTGTCAGGTGTATGGCGATGGGCTGGCGCGTTTTTCCGTTTTTATGGAGCCGTTGCGTGGCGCGCAGGTTGATGATTTGCGTACTCAATTGGGCCCGACCGTGGTTGTTTCTCGGCGACTAAAGACTGCTGATGGCGATGTCATGGTCACGGTGGTAGGCGAAATACCGTTGGGGACCGCTGAGCGTGTAGCCCTGTCGATGCGTACAACTACCGAGGCGGCTCAATGATCGAGGAGCAGGGGCGGGTCGTCGCTGTCGAGCCAGGCGCTGTCTGGGTTGAAACCCTGCGTAAAAGCACCTGCTCCCGCTGTTCAGTCAAGGCCGGTTGCGGCCAGGGTTTGCTTGACCAGCTTGGTGCCAGCGGACGGCGCGGTTATGTGCGAGCGCTGTCGGGTTTGCAGCTGGCTGTTGGCGATGTGGTGATCATTGGGGTGCGCGAAGACTTGCTGGTGCGAGGGTCGCTGTTGGTTTATCTGCTGCCGTTGCTCGGACTTTTTGCAGTAGCAGGGTTGGCTGAGCAATTGGGCTTGAGTGAGCCTTGGGTAATACTCGGTGCGCTGCTCGGTTTTCTGCTTGCCTGCTGCGCTGTACGCTGGCGCAGTCGTGTTACGGCCGGTGATCCGGCGTTACAACCTGTGGTGTTGCGTGCATTGCTTGCGGGTACCGCGACAGCGCTTTAAGAACTTTGCTGACCTGATGGGGAGTTGTATGTCGAAGCCTGGTCTGAAATCTACCTTTACTGTGTTGTGTGCCTTGCTGCTGATGGGACAGGCTTTGCTTGCCCAGGCAAGCCTGCCGGATTTCACCGAGTTGGTTGAGCAGGCGTCACCGGCGGTGGTCAACATCAGTACCCGGCAGAAACTGCCGGATCGCCCAGCAGCAGGTGCGGGTCAGCTCAATGTACCTGACCTGGAAGGCCTGCCGCCGATGTTTCGCGAGTTTTTCGAGCGCAATATTCCCCAGGTGCCGCGTACGCCCGGTGGTGGTCGCCAGCGTGAGGCCCAGTCGCTAGGTTCGGGCTTTATCATTTCCGCCGATGGCTACGTACTGACCAACAATCATGTGATCGCCGATGCCGATGAAATCATCGTGCGCCTGGCGGATCGCAGTGAGTTGGAGGCGAAACTGATTGGTACTGATCCGCGCAGCGATGTGGCCTTGCTCAAGGTTGAGGGTAAAGGCCTGCCGACCGTCAAGCTGGGCAAGTCGGAAGAACTGAAAGTTGGCGAGTGGGTGCTGGCGATTGGCTCGCCATTTGGTTTTGACCACTCGGTGACCGCCGGTATCGTCAGCGCCAAAGGCCGTAGCCTGCCGAACGAGAGTTATGTGCCGTTTATCCAGACCGACGTGGCGATTAATCCGGGTAACTCCGGTGGCCCACTGTTCAACCTGGCCGGCGAAGTGGTGGGCATCAACTCACAGATCTTTACTCGCTCTGGCGGCTTTATGGGCTTGTCGTTTGCCATTCCAATGAGTGTGGCCATGGATGTGGCTGATCAGCTCAAGGCCGATGGTAAGGTTAGTCGCGGCTGGCTGGGTGTGGTGATTCAGGAAGTGAATAAGGACCTGGCCGAGTCGTTTGGTCTGGATAAGCCGGCCGGTGCGCTCGTGGCGCAGGTGTTGGAAGAGGGGCCAGCGGCCAAGGGTGGTTTGCAGGTTGGTGATGTCATCCTCAATCTGGACGGTAAGCCGATCATTATGTCTGCCGACTTGCCGCATCTGGTCGGTGCGCTTAAGCCTGGCACGCGTGCCGAATTGGATGTGGTGCGCGATGGTGCGCGCAAAAAATTGCAGTTGACCATCGGGGCGTTGCCTGAAGATGGCGAGACCTTGGCGGGTAATGCCGCATCCGGAGTCGAGCGCAGCAGCAACCGTCTTGGGGTCAAGGTGGTTGAGTTGAGTGCTGAGCAGAAGAAGAGCCTCGACCTTAAAGGTGGTGTGGTGATTTCCGAGGTGCTTGAGGGGCCGGCGGCGCTGATTGGCCTGCGCCCGGGCGATGTGATCACTCACCTGAACAATCAGGCGATCAATTCGGCCAAGACCTTTACCGAGGTGGCGCAGGCTCTGCCGAAGAATCGTTCGGTATCGATGCGCGTGCTGCGTCAGGGGCGCGCGAGCTTTATTACCTTCAAGCTTGCCGACTAACGGTGTTGATAGAGTAAAAGGGCGACTTCGGTCGCCCTTTTACATAGAGTCGCTTTGCGGCCATGGTGACGTGTAAGGTGGCTTTCGGGTACACTTCGCGGCTATTTTCGGCGGGCAGTCGCCTGCGACCTTTTCGAGTGTTGATCCGTGAGTGATTTGAGTCATATCCGCAATTTCTCCATCATCGCCCACATTGACCACGGCAAGTCGACCCTGGCTGACCGTTTCATTCAGATGTGTGGCGGCCTGGCTGACCGTGAAATGGAAGCCCAAGTACTGGACTCCATGGATCTTGAGCGCGAGCGCGGGATCACCATCAAGGCGCACAGCGTCACGCTGTATTACAAAGCGCGTGACGGTATTACCTATCAGCTGAACTTTATTGATACCCCAGGTCACGTCGACTTCACCTATGAGGTCAGTCGTTCCCTGGCCGCTTGCGAAGGCGCGCTGCTGGTGGTCGATGCTGGACAGGGCGTGGAAGCGCAGTCGGTGGCCAACTGTTACACCGCCATTGAGCAGGGCCTTGAGGTCATGCCAGTGCTGAACAAAATTGACTTGCCGCAGGCCGACCCGGACCGCGTCAAGGAAGAAATCGAGAAGATCATCGGTATCGATGCCACCGACGCTGTGACTTGCAGCGCCAAAACCGGCCTGGGTGTCGATGAGGTGCTCGAGCGTCTGGTACACACCATCCCGGCGCCGACCGGCAATATTGAAGACCCGTTGCAAGCACTGATCATCGATTCCTGGTTCGACAACTACCTAGGGGTTGTGTCCCTGGTACGCGTGCGCCACGGGCGAATCAAGAAGGGTGACAAGGTGCTGGTGAAGTCCACCGGCAAGATTCACTTGGTCGATAGCGTCGGTGTGTTCAACCCGAAGCATACTGCTACCGCTGATCTGAAAGCCGGTGAAGTGGGCTTTATCATCGCCGGTATCAAGGATATTCACGGTGCGCCAGTGGGTGACACCCTGACCTTGAGCTCGACCCCGGATGTCGATGTGTTGCCGGGCTTCAAGCGTATTCAGCCGCAGGTTTACGCCGGTCTGTTCCCGGTTAGCTCCGATGACTTTGAGGACTTCCGTGAAGCCCTGCAGAAGCTCACGCTGAACGACTCCTCCTTGCAGTACACCCCGGAAAGCTCTGACGCATTGGGCTTTGGTTTCCGTTGTGGCTTCCTCGGCATGCTGCACATGGAGATCATTCAGGAGCGCTTGGAACGCGAGTACGACCTGGACTTGATCACCACAGCTCCGACGGTAATTTTCGAGCTACTGCTCAAGACCGGTGAGACGATCTACGTCGATAACCCATCGAAACTGCCAGACTTGTCGGCAATTGAAGATATGCGCGAGCCGATTGTACGCGCCAATATCCTCGTGCCGCAGGAACATTTGGGCAACGTGATTACCCTGTGCATCGAAAAGCGAGGTGTGCAGCACGACATGCTGTTCCTCGGCTCCCAGGTGCAGGTGACTTATGACCTGCCGATGAACGAAGTGGTGTTGGACTTCTTCGACCGCCTGAAGTCAACCAGCCGTGGTTATGCCTCGTTGGATTACCACTTCGATCGCTACCAGTCGGCCAACCTGGTCAAGCTGGATGTACTGATCAATGGTGAGAAGGTCGATGCCCTGGCGTTGATCGTGCACCGCGACAACGCGCACTACAAAGGTCGTGCGTTGACCGAAAAGATGAAAGAACTGATCCCTCGGCAGATGTTCGATGTGGCGATTCAGGCTGCCATTGGTGGGCAGATCGTGGCGCGGACTACGGTCAAGGCGCTGCGCAAGAACGTATTGGCCAAGTGCTACGGTGGTGACGTTAGCCGTAAACGCAAGCTGCTGGAAAAGCAGAAGGCCGGTAAAAAACGCATGAAGCAGGTCGGTAACGTGGAAATTCCACAGGAAGCCTTCCTCGCTGTGCTCAGGCTGGATAGTTAAGGTCCTATGTCGATCAATTTTCCGTTATTGCTGGTTATCGCCGTCGCCGTTTGTGGCGTACTGGCGTTGTTCGACCTGATCTTTCTGGCCCCGCGCCGGCGAGCAGCGATTACCACCTACCACGCTCAGGTCAGTGAACCTGATGAGGTGGTGGTGGCGCGCTTGAACAAAGAGCCGCTGCTGATTGAGTACGGTAAGTCGTTCTTTCCGGTGCTGGCGATCGTACTGGTGTTGCGCTCGTTTCTGGTCGAGCCCTTCCAGATTCCGTCCGGCTCGATGAAGCCGACGCTGGAAGTGGGCGATTTCATCTTGGTCAACAAGTTCGCCTACGGCATTCGTCTGCCTGTGCTGAACACCAAGGTGATTGAGGTGGGTGACCCACAGCGTGGTGATGTAATGGTGTTCCGCTACCCCAGCGATCCAAACATCAACTACATCAAACGCGTGGTAGGTCTGGCCGGCGACCGTATTGCCTACAGCAGTGACAAGCGCCTGACCATCAATGGCCAGTCTGTGGCGCAGCAGTTGATCGGCGACGAGCCCGGCAGCCTCGGTAGCGCGACGCTGTATAACGAGAAACTCGGCGAAGCAGAGCACCAGATCCGCAAGGAAATGCAGCGTTATCGCCTAGAGCCAGGTCGCGAGTGGGTGGTGCCGCAAGGGCATTACTTCATGATGGGTGACAACCGCGATAACTCCAATGACAGTCGCTATTGGAATGACCCGGCCATCCCCAAGCCGCTGCTGGGCATGGTCCCGGATCAGAATATCGTCGGCAAAGCCTTCGCAATCTGGATGAGCTGGCCGGATCCGAAGTCGCGCAATCTGCCCAATTTTACCCGCGTAGGTCTGATCCACTGATCTGCTGACGGATTTGCGACGCTGTTAAACGCAGCGTTGCAGGCTATATATAGTCTTGCCTCCAGCCGTAATGGCTTTTACAACACTCGAATTTGGGGACAAATATGAAATCAGCGCATTCGCAAAAAGGAATGTCGATTCTCAGTTGGTTGATGGTGCTCGCGGTTGTCGCCTTTTTGGCCAGTGCGGCCTTTAAAGTGCTGCCGCACTACTTCGACAACATGGCGCTGGAGAAAATGATTACTTCAGTTGAAACCGATAAAGCCGTCGATGTGCGTAGCGTTAGCGATTTCTACAGCCATATCAGCAAAGGCATGCAGGTCAACAGTATCCGCGATTTGAATATGCAGGACGCGTTGAAGATAAAAGTGGAAAACAATGAATTTCGGGTGCACCTGAAATACGAGAAGCGTGAGCCATTGATCGAGAATATCGATCTGGTGGTGCGCTTCGATAAAGAATTTCGCGTGCGTATGCCGTGAGTGCGCCGTTAGCCCGTCTCGAGCGGCAACTCGGATATACCTTCAAGGACCAGGAGCTGATGATCCTGGCGCTGACCCACCGCAGCTTCGCTGGCCGCAATAACGAGCGCCTGGAGTTTCTCGGGGATGCGATCCTCAATTTTGTTGCCGGCGAAGCGTTGTTTCAGCGCTTTCCATTAGCCCGTGAAGGGCAATTGTCACGCCTGCGTGCCCGCTTGGTTAAGGGTGAAACGCTGGCAATAATGGCGCGCGGCTTTGACCTGGGTGAATACTTGCGCCTGGGTTCGGGTGAATTGAAAAGCGGTGGCTTTCGCCGTGAGTCGATTCTCGCCGATGCCCTGGAAGCGCTGATCGGTGCCATCTACCTGGACGCCGGAATGGACGCGGCCCGCGAGCGGGTTCTGGCCTGGCTGACCAACGAGATTGAAAGCTTGACCTTGGTCGACACCAACAAAGACCCGAAAACCCGCCTGCAGGAGTTTTTGCAGTCGCGCGGTTGTGAGCTGCCACGTTACGAAGTGGTGGATATCCAGGGTGATCCGCATTGCCGGACATTTGTGGTCGAGTGCCAGGTCACCTTATTGAATGATAAAACCCTAGGGCAGGGTGCTAGCCGGCGTATTGCCGAGCAGGTGGCAGCCGCTGCCGCGCTGATCGCCCTAGGTGTGGAGAATGGCAATGACTGATTTACCTGTTACACGCTGTGGCTATGTCGCCATCGTCGGCCGGCCCAACGTGGGTAAGTCGACCTTGCTTAACCACATTCTCGGGCAGAAGCTGGCGATTACCTCGCGCAAGCCGCAGACCACGCGGCACAACATGCTCGGGATTAAGACCGAAGGTGAAGTGCAGGCGATCTATGTGGATACGCCTGGCCTGCACAAGAACAACGAGAAAGCGCTTAACCGCTACATGAACAAAAACGCCTCGTCGGCGCTGAAAGATGTCGACGTGGTGATCTTCGTGGTCGATCGCACTCGCTGGACCGATGAAGACCAGATGGTCCTGGAGCGTATTCAATACGTCGAAGGTCCGGTGATCCTGGCAATCAACAAAACCGACCGCCTTGAGGATAAGGCCGATCTGATGCCGCATGTGGAGTGGCTGGCGACTCAGTTGCCGAATGCCGAGATCGTGCCGGTATCGGCCCAGCATGGGCATAACCTCGAGACGCTGGAAAAACTCGTGGGTGAGCGCTTGCCGGAAGGCGTGCACTTCTTCCCGGAAGATCAGGTCACCGATCGCTCCAGCCGCTTCTTCGCTGCTGAGTTGGTGCGTGAGAAAGTCATGCGTCAGCTGGGTGCCGAGCTGCCGTATCAGATCACCGTGGAAATCGAGGAATTCAAGCGCGACGGGCGCATCCTGCATATCCATGCGCTGATTCTGGTCGAGCGTGACGGGCAGAAGAAAATCATCATTGGCGACAAGGGTGAGCGGATCAAGCGCATTGGCCAGGAAGCGCGTAAGGACATGGAAGTGATGTTCGATTCCAAGGTCATGCTCAACCTTTGGGTCAAGGTCAAAAGTGGCTGGTCCGATGATGAGCGCGCCTTGCGTTCACTGGGCTACGACAATATTTGATGCGCCTGCGGGCATCCTGTGTGCCCGCCATTTCGAGTAAGCCCTGATGCTTGCCCCTAGCCAGCCAGCCTTTGTGCTGCACAGTCGTGCTTACCGTGAAAGCAGTGCGCTAGTGGATTTCCTCACGCCCCAGGGGCGGTTGCGCGCGGTGTTGCGTGGCGCGCGCGGTAAAGCCGGCAGCTTGGCGCGACCGTTTATTCCGTTAGACGTTGAGTTTCGTGGGCGCGGCGAGCTGAAAAACGTTGGCCGCCTTGATCCTGCGGGTATCCCCAATCTGCTGGTCGGTGAGGCCCTGTTCAGTGGCATCTACCTAAACGAGTTGCTGATCCGCTTACTCCCTGCCGAAGCGCCGCATCCGGTCGTCTTCGAACATTACGCCATGACGGTACTGGCCTTGGCCGAGGGGCGGGCCTTGGAGCCGTTGCTGCGTTCTTTTGAGTGGCGTTTGCTGGATGAGCTGGGCTATGGTTTTGCCCTGAATCTGGACAGCGAAGGCCAACCCATCGCCGAAGCAGGCCTGTATCGACTGCAGACCGAAACCGGGCTGGTGCCGGTTGGGCATTTGCAACCTGGGGTTTTTCATGGGGTCGAGTTGCTGGCCATGGCCGAGGCCGATTGGACCATTCCAGGCGCCCTGGCCGCGGCCAAGCGCCTGATGCGTCAGGCTTTGGCCCCTCACTTAGGTGGCAGACCGCTGGTCAGCCGCGAACTATTTATGACGTTTAAGGAACCAAGCCGTGACTGATGCCAATCGTATCCTGCTGGGTGTAAACATCGACCATGTGGCGACCTTGCGTCAGGCCCGTGGCACCCGCTACCCAGACCCGGTCAAGGCCGCGCTGGACGCTGAAGAGGCCGGGGCTGACGGTATTACCGTGCACCTGCGCGAAGACCGTCGGCATATCCAGGAGCGTGACGTGCGGGTGCTCAGGGAGGTCATGCAGACACGCATGAACTTCGAGATGGGCGTCACCGAAGAGATGCTCGCCTTCGCCGAAAGCATTCGTCCCGAACACGTCTGCCTGGTGCCGGAAACCCGCCAGGAGCTGACCACCGAAGGCGGCCTGGACGTGGCCGGGCAAGAACCGCGGATTCGCGCCGCGGTCGAGCGCCTGAGCCGGATCGGTTGCGAAGTCTCGCTGTTCATCGACCCGGACCCGCAACAGATCGAAGCCTCCAAGCGCGTCGGTGCGCCTGCTATCGAGCTGCATACCGGGCGCTATGCCGATGCCAGTACGCCGGTCGAGACGGCCAGGGAGTTGGCGCGGATTCGCGACGGTGTGGCCTGCGGTCTGGCCCACGGCCTGATCGTCAATGCCGGCCACGGCCTGCATTACCACAACGTCGAGGCGGTGGCGGCGATCCCCGGGATCAACGAACTGAACATCGGCCACGCCCTGGTCGCCCATGCCCTGTTCGTCGGCTTCAAGCAGGCGGTAGTGGAGATGAAGCAACTGATAGTCGCGGCGGCCAATCGCTAGGAGCCTGTCGGACTTGACCGTCCGTAGCGAGGGGAAGTCCGGTTTGATTCAGTTTTGCTGCTCTTTCGAGGCGAATAGCTGGCTATTTAACGAGAAAGAGCAGCAAAACTGGGCAAAGCCGGATTTTCCGCCGTAGGACGGCGTTAAGTTCGACGGGCTGCTAGAGCATCCGGCCAGCCTGGACCCGGACGCCCTGGTGCGTGAGCTGGAACGCCACTCCGAGCCTATCGCCGTTTCTTTCTTGATCTCTTTCAAGTGCTTGTACACAGTCGCGCGGCCCATGTTCAGCAGGTTGGCCACGTAGCTGGCGGCACTCTTGCCCTTGAATGCACCTTCGGCGTGCACTGTCTCGACCCGTTCGCGCTCGTGCTCGCGGGTCAGCCGGTTGGTCCGCTGTGCAGGAAGCTGTTGGTGCGCTCCGCCAGTCCTCGCGCAACAGTGCGTCCGGCAGGGGGATCAGCTTGCCGGGGAGAGAAACAGAGCCAGGACAGCCTTGGCGCTTTCGAACAGCGAGATATTCAGGTTGATGCACAGCACTGCCATCGGCACGCCCTGGGCGTCGCGTAGCTCGCTGCCGACCGAGCGGATCTTCTGCCCGTCCCAGTTGAGTTCTTCGCAGGGGCCGATGTTCCGTTCGTCGACTTCGCCGCCGAACAGGTCTGCCAGGGCCGCATCCTCACCGATCTCGCGCGTGGAGATGTCTGGGGCAAAGCTCCACGGTAAAGGCTGCATGGGGCGTATTTGCCATGGTCCTGCGGGGGACTGCGCAAGGCGCATCAAGCACGGTTAGACACCCCGGCGTCACCTTGAATGCAGGGTGTCGAGCGCAAGGCTGTTGCGGATAAATACATAGCTCAGTGCTATGCATAACATAATAAATATACATTTGATAAATGTGAGGTGCGGGCGGATTCTTGCTTCGCGGCGGTGGCCTATTGGTCATCCAGTGCGATTTGAAGTGGGCTTGCGGGTGATGGCCGGCTTCACAGCGAACCACGATTCCAGAGGAAAACAAGATGAATAAGACTCTCCGCTCCCTGTTGCTTTGCGCCAGCATCGGTGTCCTGCCGTTCGCTGCTGCCCAGGCCGCCGAAGGCCCGACCCTGCGTCTCGCCACCGAAGGTGCCTACCCGCCGTTCAACTACTACACCGCCGACGGCCAACTGGCCGGCTTCGATATCGAGATCGGCAAGGCCCTGTGCGAGCGGATGCAGGCCAAGTGCAGCCTGGTGGCCCAGGACTGGGACGGCATTATTCCCGCGCTGCTGGGGCGCAAGTACGATGTGATCATCGCCTCCATGTTTATCACCGAGGAGCGCCGGCAGAAGGTCGCCTTCAGCGATCCCTACCAGAAATCGGCGATGACCTTCGTGGTGCCCAAGGATTCCGAACTCAGCGATTTCAGCCCGGCGGCCATGGCCGGCAAGACCATCGGTGCCCAGGGTGCGACCACCCAGGCCGATTACCTGATGGCGATGTTCCCCGACTCCGACGTGCGCCTGTATCCGACCCAGGATGCGGTGAACCTGGACCTGGTGTCCGGGCGCCTGGATGCCCAGGTCGGCGACATGATCCCGATGCTCGACTGGACCCTGAAGTCCGAGGATGGCAGCTGCTGCCGTATGGCCGGCGCGCCGATCAGCGACCCGAAATATGTCGGCGAGGGCGTCGGCATGGCGCTGCGCAAGGAGGACGAAGCGCTGCGTCAGCAGCTTAACCAGGCCCTGGCCTCGATCATCGCCGATGGCACCTACCAGGCCATCAACGACAAGTTCTTCTCGGTCAATCTGCTGACCCTGGAGCAGTGAGCCAATAAGGCCCATCTGCTCAACGAGAAGAGGAACTGATATGGACTGGCTCACCTACCTGAGCTTCGGTGACGCCGGCTGGGGCGACGAGTTGCTGCAGGGCCTCGGGGTCACCCTGGCCCTGGCACTAACCACGCTGCCGGTCGGCCTGCTGCTGGGCCTGCTGGTGGCGGCGCTGGCACTGTTCGGCGCGCGCCCGGCGCGGGCCCTGGCCCTGGCGTTCAGCACCACATTGCGCGGCCTGCCCGAGCTGCTCACCCTGTTTATCATCTACCACGGCGTGGGCATGAGCCTGAACGCCCTGTTGCGTTGGTACAGCCCCGACGCCGGCTATCTCGAGCTGAGCCCCTTTATCGCAGGGGTGTTGGCCCTGGGCCTGGTCTTCGCCGCCTATTCCAGCGAAGTCTGGCGCGGTGCCTGGCAGGCCCTGGACGGCGGCCAGCGCGAAGCGGGACAGGCCATGGGCCTGCGTCGGCTAACCATCTTCCGGGTGATCGAGTTGCCGCAGTTGCTGCGCCTGGCCCTGCCGGGGCTGGGCAACCTGTGGATCAACCTGCTCAAGGACACCGCCCTGGTCTCGGTGATCGCCTTGAGCGACCTGATGCGCATGGCCAATATCGCCGTGGGCGCCACCAAGAAGCCGTTTCTGTTCTTCCTCGTGGTGTGCCTGGCCTACTGGCTGGTGTGCCTGCTCTGCGAGTGCCTGCTGGCACGCATGGAACGCCGCGCCAACCGCGGTTACCGCACGGGAGGGCAGGCAGCATGATGGAACTCCTCACGCGCTTCTCCGGCCAGTTGCTGGCCGGTGCCGGCCTGACCCTGCAGCTCACCGTTATCGGCGCTCTGCTGGCCTGCGCCCTGGCGCTGCCCCTGGCCATCGCCCGCTGCAGCGAGCGCGGTTTGCTGCGCTGGCCGATTCGCCTGTTCGTCTCGTTCTTCCGTGGCACGCCGCTGCTGGCCCAGCTGTTTCTGGTGTATTACGGCTCGGGTCAGTTCCGCGCCGAGCTGAGCCAGCTGGGGCTCTGGTGGTTCTTCCGCGACCCCTACTACTGCGCGCTGCTGACCTTCGTTCTCAACTCCACGGCCTATCAGATCGAGATCCTGCGTGGTGGTCTGCGCGCCGTGCCCTACGGGCAGATCGAGGCGGGCGTGGCCATGGGCCTGTCGCGCTGCAACCAGTACCGCAAGATCATCCTGCCCAATGCCTACCGCATCGCCTTTCCGGCCCTGGGCAACGAAATCATCCTGCTGCTCAAGGGCAGCGCGGTGGTCAGCGTGATCACCCTGTTCGATGTGATGGGGCAGACCCGGCGCATCTTTTCGCAAACCTTCGATCTGTCCGTGTACCTCTGGGCGGCGCTGCTCTACCTGCTGATGACCAGCGCCTTCGTCTGGCTCTGACACCGTCTGGAGCTGTGCCTGACTCGTCACCAACGGGTACGCCAGGCCCCATCCACCGCCACCGTGCCCCCCTCGAAGCGGGTTTCCGCCGGAGTGTCGCCATGACTGCAAGCATCCCCCAGACCGCCGCCCTGCAGGTGGAGAACCTGTACAAATCCTTCGCTGGGATCGAGGTGCTCAAGGGCGTCTCGCTGACCGCCGAGAAGCACGATGTGATCAGCATCATCGGCTCCAGTGGCTCGGGCAAGAGCACCCTGTTGCGCTGCATGAACCTGCTGGAGTTTCCCGACAGTGGCTGCCTGCGCGTGCACGGCGAGGAGCTGGAACTGGGCACCAACCGCCGTGGCGTGCGCTCGCGGCGTTTCCAGCGGCAGATCGAACGGGTGCGCGCGCGCCTGGCCATGGTCTTCCAGTCGTTCAACCTGTGGTCGCATATGACCGTGCTGGAGAACGTGATGCTCGGCCCCTGCCTGGTGCACCGCCGCCCGCGCGATGAGGTGGAGGGCCAGGCGAAGAAGCTGCTGGCCCGGGTCGGCATGCTGGAGAAGTGCCAGATGTACCCCGACTGCCTGTCCGGTGGGCAGAAGCAGCGGGTGGCGATCGCCCGCGCCCTGGCCATGGACCCCGAGGTGATGCTGTTCGACGAACCCACCTCGGCCCTGGACCCGGAGCTGGTGGGCGAGGTGCTGCTGGT